>JBDTTK010000117.1:0-8934 GCA_039930685.1 Bryobacteraceae bacterium
CGACGCGGCGACCTTCTGCGCGTCGAATGACGGTTCCAGATGTGCGCTAAAGACGAGCAGGCGACCCGCGGCGCGGTCCGCCTTAAGGTCGACGCGCGCGACAAGTCGATCGTTCAGCAGGAACGGAAGCACGTAGTAGCCCCAGCGGCGTTTCTTTGCAGGCGTGTAGATTTCGATGCGGTACTCGAAGTCGAAGAGCCGCTGCGCGCGCGGGCGAAACCAGACGACCGGGTCGAAGGGCGAGAGCAGGGCCGCCGCCTCGATGCTTCGAGGAAGCCTCGCTTGCGGGTGGAGGTAGGCGGGCTCACGCCAACCCTCGACACGCACCTCGCGGAGCTCTCCGGCGGACGCCAGTTCGGCGACGCGCCTGCGAGCGTCGCCGATGTTCAGGCGGTAATAATCGCCAAGGTCGGCCGCCGTACCGATACCGTGGGCGCGTGACGCGAGCCGGATGAGTTCGCGCTGTTCGTATTCCCGTTCAAGGACGCGACCGTGGTGCTTACCGGCGACGACGCGCTCGGCGAGGTCAAAGATGCGCGCCATGTTGGTGCGGCGGCCGGCGACGGCGAGGAGGCCGCGTCCGAAATGCGCTTCGAGGACGGCGCGCGGGATGGTCCCGATCCAACTGTCTTGGAGGCGGCGTCCATGCCCTTCTGGCGGCGGAAGCTGGTCGGCGGAAAGCGGTCCGCGGGTGCGGACGTGATCGAGAATCAGCTCGGAGTACGCGACGTTCTCTTTGAGAAAGGCATCAAAGAAATATGGCCGGACGCGGTGTGTGTCCATCCGGTGGCGGAGGAGAGGCCAGGTCGCGATCGGAATGATCGCGGCTTCGTGGGCCCATTGCTCGGTGAACTCGCGGCGCTCGTAAACAAGACGCTCGAAGTCGCGGCGGTCGTAGGGTCCGAGGCGCGAATACGGTACGACGTAATGGGCTTGGGCGAGGACGTTGACCGAGTCGATCTGAACAACGCCGAGCTTCTGCATGACGGCGCGGAGTTGCGGTAGGCCGGCACGGCTGGGCCGAGCGCGATCGAAGCCCTGTGCCGCCAAGGCAATGCGTCGAGCTTCGGCGATGGAGAGGTCAGCGGACATCGCTGAAGCACATGGTAACGGAGACCGGTGGCGGCGCGCGCTACACTCTTCCCATGCGCCGCACGATGCTCTTGTTGCTGCTGACGTCTCTTCTGCTCGCCGAGGTTCCGGCTCGGCGCCGGACCGGTTTCGATGCAATCTCAGAGACGCGTCTTCGCGCCGATCTTACTTTCCTCGCATCCGAATCGATGGAGGGACGAATGTCGCTGCAGCGCGGCTCCGCAGCGGCGGTTGATTGGCTGGTTTCGGAGTATGCCAAGATCGGCCTCAAGCCGGCGAATGGCGATTCGTACCTGCAGCCGATGACCATCATCGAGTACAAGATGGAGTCCAGCGAGGCGAAGTTGGTGGTCGAGCACGTAGGCAAGAAGAAGGAATTCCGGATGGGGCAGGGAATCACCGGCTCGTTCCCGAACGATGTTTCCCTGAACGCGCCGATTGTATTCGCGGGATATGGAATTACAGCAAAAGAGCTGGGGTACGACGACTATGCGGGTCTGGACGCACGCGGCAAGATCGTACTGGTATTCGATCACGAGCCGCAAGAGTCGGATGCGCGGTCGCGGTTCAACGGGGTCGGCAATACGATCTATGCGAATTCGCGGATAAAGATCCTAAACGCCCAGGCTCATGGCGCGCTGGCAGTTCTGTTGATGCGGGAGCCGAACAGCACCCATCCGACCAACCAGCAACGGGTCGCACGAATTCCCGCCAATCCGAATCGCCTCCGGCGATTGCTACCTGAAGCCCTCGAGGACAACGAGACAAAAATCCCGATCCTGAATGTTTCCGAAGAGTTGACAAAAGAATTGGAGCCCGGGGCGAATGCTTTCTCCGCCGCACAGAGCGCGATCGACGCCGACCTGAAGCCGCACCGCATTGAACTCGGCACGACAGCGCACTTACGGCTTGCCGTAGCGCAGCGCCGTCGCGCGACGGCGTACAATCTTGTCGGTTTGATCGAGGGCTCGGACCCGGCACTGAAGGCGGAAACCATCATCTACAGCGCCCATTACGATCACGACGGAACGGGCAGCGGCGATACGTATCCGGGCGCCGACGACAACGGATCTGGCACCGTTGGCGTCGTCGAACTGGCGCGTGCGTTCATGGCGAATCCAGAGAAGCCGAAGAGGTCGCTGCTGTTCATCGTGTACGCGGCCGAAGAACGCGGCCTGATCGGATCCTACTACTACGCAGCACATCCCCTGCGTCCGCTGGCGACGACGCGCGCCATTATCAACTTCGACATGATCGGACGGAACGAGACTCCCAGCCGGCAGACCGACGGACTGATCGACATCGCGGCGGACACGTCGAACGAAGTCAATCTCATCGGCGGCATCTACAGCCCGGACTTTCGCAAAACGGTGGAACGCGAGAACGAGTGGGTCGGACTGAGGCTCAACGACAAATGGGACCGCGATGCGGCGCTGAACGTATTTCAGCGGAGCGATCAGTTTCCATTTGCGGTCAAAGGGATTCCGGCGTTCTGGTGGTTCACTGGATTTCATCCCGACTATCATCAGACGACGGACACCGTGGAGAAGATCAATTTCGCTAAGATGCGCAAGATCCTACGCCTCGCGTATCTGACCGGTTGGGATTTCGGCGATGGCGAAACTCCGAAATTCATCGCGAATCCCATGCCTGTTGGGTCGCGATAGACGCGAATGTTACATTAGGGCTTGAAGCCCTCAGAGAAGTTCCCAGCTCCCATCTATCGGGACACCGTCCTTGCGATCAATTTCGAGGACGCCAAGAAATACTTTCTCGCCCCGCTCCTCGAGATCCACTACGCCCACACGTTGATGCTTGAAAAGCAGGGCATTCTGACGGCGTCTGAAGCCGCGACGTTGGTGCACGCGCTCGACGGCCTTGACCTCGATCGCATCCAACGGTCGATCTACGACGGAACCTACGAAGATCTTTTCTTCTTCGTCGAGGAACTTCTGGTGGATTCGGCCGGCGAGGTCGCCGGCAAGATGCATACGGCGCGTAGCCGCAACGACATCGCACTGACGTTGTATCGGATGCAGGTCCGGCGCGAGATGCTCAGCACTGCGGAGGCCGTGATAGCGGTCCGCGAGGCGCTTCTTGATCTAGCCGACGCGCATGTCGATACGGTGATGCCGGCGTACACGCACACACAACCCGCGCAACCGACGACGTTAGCTCACTATCTGCTTGCGGCGATCGAATTCCTAGGCCGGGACATGGCGCGAATCGGAGAATGTTTTCCTCGCGTTAATCAAAACCCTCTGGGTTCGTGCGCCATCACGACGACGGGCTTTCCGATTGACCGCTACGAGACCGCGCGCTTGCTCGGCTTCGAAGGCCTGCAGGTAAATAGCTACGGCGGCATCGCCGCGATAGATTACGTGACGGAAGCCGCGTCGGTGGTCGCCGTCGCGATGGTCAATCTGGGCAAGCTAATCCAGGACATGCTGCTGTGGTCGACGCGGGAGTTCGGATTCCTGCGGTTGTCGGACGCCTATGTGCAATCGTCGAGCATCATGCCGCAGAAGCGGAATCCGGTGGCGCTCGAGCATGCACGTATTCTTGCGAGCCGGGCGCTTGCGGAGGCGCAGAGCGTCCTGACCTGCGCGCACAACACACCATTTGGGGACATCAACGATTCCGAGGACGATCTACAACCGCTGGTGTTCACGATGTTCGCGGACGCCAAGCGAGCGTTGCTTCTGTTTGCAGGCGCGATGTCGAAAGCGGAAGTGGATCGGGACGAGCTGCGGCGGCGGGCGGGTACGGCGTTCCTCACGGTGACCGAGCTTGCCGATACGCTGGTCCGCAGCGAAGGTGTGAGCTTCCGGGAGGCCCATCATCTGGTCGCGCAGACAGTGGTCGCGTGCGGGCCGGATGACGCGATCGACACGATCGCGGCCAACGTGATGCGCCTGGCCCCTGAAGTCTTAGGCCGGCCTCTTCGGCTCAACGAGGGTGACGTCCGCGAGGCGCTCGACCCCGTTGAGTTTGTGCGGCGTCGCAGCATCGTGGGTGGTCCGGCACCGGATGCCGTTCTCCCCGAACTGGCAAAGGCCCATGAGGAACAGCGAGCGGCTATTTCCTGGATTGCGGCCAAGAATAAATTAATGGACGTATACCCCCGTTGGATTCGCGAGGGCGTGGATCGGCTCGTTTCCTAAGCTCGCGGATCGCATAGCGTTCACGCTACACTGGAACGTTCCACGGCTTCCCTGTCGAAACCGTGCCATGGAGGCGAATGGCGACAGCGGAACAGGCCGGACTTCCGGCCCCTTTCGATCAGTACGGGCTTGGTGGGTCGGCGTGCGATGAGATGTTCACGCGCTCCGGAGAGACGCGTCCTGAGTATCAGGCGCTCCTCGAAACCATGCGCGAACTGAAGCCCGAGGAGATGACACGCCGCAAACAAACGGCCGATCTGTCGTTTCTCCATCAAGGCATTACGTTCACCGTCTATGGAAACGATCAGGGAACTGAGCGAATTTTCCCGTACGATCTGCTGCCCAGGATTATCACGGGCTCAGAATGGCAGACGATTGAGCGCGGGTTGACGCAACGCCTGACGGCGCTAAACCTGTTCCTCAAAGACCTGTACCACGACGCGCGAATTCTTCAGGACGGAACGATTCCGAAGGAATTTATTTACAGCTGCAAGCATTACCGCCGCCAGATGCTTGGGTTGCGGGTGACGCGGGATGTCTATGTCGCCGTTTGCGGCTGCGATCTGATTCGGACGCCCGACGGCCGCTTTGTCGTGCTTGAGGATAACCTTCGCGTACCGAGCGGCGTTTCCTACATGCTGACTTCCCGTCAGGTGATGAAACGGATCTTCGGCTCGTTGTATGCGCGCTGTGATGTTCAGCCCATCGAGCACTATCCACAGGCGTTGCTTTCGACGCTGCGCGCCCTCTCGCCGAAAGGCCGCACCGATCCCACAATGGTCCTGCTGACACCCGGCGTATTTAACTCGGCGTATTTCGAGCACACCTACCTTGCGAGGCAGATGGGCATCCAACTCGTCGAGGGCCGCGATCTTACGGTGCACGACAACGTCGTCTACATGCGGACGATCAATGGACTCCACCGCGTCGACGTGGTCTACCGAAGGATCGACGATGACTTTATCGATCCCCTCGCCTTCCGGGCCGATTCGACGCTCGGTGTTCCCGGTATCTTCAACGCCTATCGGGCGGGGAACGTGAGTCTCGCGAACGCCCTCGGAACCGGCGTCGCGGACGACAAGGCAATTTACGCGTGGCTGCCGAAAATTATTCGCTATTACCTCGATCAGGATCCGATTCTGGATAACGTCGAGACGCACGTGCTCGATAATCCGACGACGCGCAAATGGGTTCTCGGGCGGCTGGACCAGATGGTAGTGAAGGCGGTTGGCGAATCCGGCGGTTATGGCATGCTGATCGGGCCGCACTCAACAGCCGCGGAGCGCGAGGAGTTCGGACGGCGCATCGAGGCCGATCCGCGCAATTACATCGCCCAGCCGACCATCTCGCTCTCGACTGCGCCCTGCTTTATCGACGGCAAGTTCCAATCGCGCCACGTCGACCTTCGCCCCTATGTGCTGTTTGGCGACAAGGTCACGATTGTACCCGGCGGGCTTACGCGAGTCGCGCTGCGTAAGGGATCGCTGGTCGTAAATTCGTCGCAGGGTGGCGGCAGCAAGGACACGTGGGTACTCCACTAGGAACGTCCTATGATGCTATCCCGGGTTGCCGATTCGTTGTATTGGATGTCGCGTTATCTCGAGCGTGCGGAACACACGGCGCGCATCCTTGAAGTGCACCTCAATCTCATGCTTGACCGGGGTTCCGTGACGATTGAGGGCCGCTGGGACCGTGTATTGAAGTGCCTCGGCAATCCCATCGCCGGCCAGGGATTTCTGGATCCCTATCAGCTTGCGCATACACTTGCGTTCGATGGGGATAATCGATCGTCGATCGTGTCGTCCATCATGGCTGCACGCGAGAACGCCAGGCAGGTCCGCGAGCAGATTAGTTCGGAGATGTGGGAACAGCTCAACCGGCTCTCGCACAGAGTGAGGAGCGCGAGCGAAGCTGGAATCCCCGCTGATCATCCGTTCGATTTTCTCCGTGTGATCCGGGAAGGCTCGCATCTGTTTCAGGGCATCACGGACTCCACGATGAGCCACGAGCAGGGCTGGCAATTCATCCAGATCGGACGAGCTCTTGAGCGGGCAATTTCGGTGACCGCTCTCGTCGACACCTACTACGCGGATCCGGAATGGTACCGCCGCAACGTAGTGCTTGACCCGCTCGAATGGATCGGAATGCTGAAAGCAGTCACCGCATTCGAGGCGTATTGCAAGAAGCACGGAGCGGAGCCGAATCAGGACTGGATCGCTGAGTTTCTTGTGCTCGACGGGGAGTTCCCGCACTCCGTACGGTTTTGTGCGGACCAGATTGCGCACGCGGTCGAGTGCATCGGGGATCACAGCAGGCCCGCGGGGCACCTGCTCCGTCTGACGGGCAAAATGCGAGCGCAGTTGGGCTATGCGCAGGTCGAGGAGATTATGAACTCCGGGATTAACGAGTTCTTGCGAAATATTGAGCGTCAGTGCCTTGAAGTCGATCTGACTCTGCGGGACGCCTACATCGGGTACTCGATTGAGGAGGCGCTCGGCGCATGAGCCAGTTCTACTCCATTCGCCATGTCACGCGCTTTCGCTACAGCTCTCCGGTGAGCGAGTCGATTTTCGAGATCCGCAAGGAACCCCGCACGGAGGGACGCCAGCGGTGCATTGACTTCAAGCTATTCGTAAGCCCGAGCACGCGGGTGATGTCCTATCGCGACTACCTCGGCAATGTAGTGCACCATTTCGATGTTCCCGGCCTGCATCGGGAGTTGCAGGTCGTGGGCGAGTCGACGGTCGAGTTGCAGTCCGCGAGTGACGCGCCCGAGGCGCTGCCGGTTGAAGAATGGCAAGCCTTGGATCGCATGGTTGCCGAAGGCGACTATTGGGACGAGTTACAGCCCAGTTACTTTACGGGGCCGTCGAGCGATCTCTCGGAGCTCGCTGTCAGCCTAGAGGTGAATCGCCGCGACGATCCGCTATCGCTGCTCCGCGAGATCAACCAGCGCGTATTCGCGTCGTTCGAATACATGCCGAATAGCACGCGTGTTGACTCGCCGATCGAAGAGGCGATCCGCAACCGGGCCGGCGTCTGTCAGGATTTCACGCACGTGATGATCGCGCTGCTGCGGCCACTTGGCATCCCCTGCCGCTACGTCAGTGGCTATCTCTATCACAAGATTGGCAGCAGAGACCGGTCGACGGATGGCGCGACACACGCCTGGGTGGAAGCGCTACTGCCATCACTCGGCTGGATTGGCTTTGATCCCACGAATAATCTACTGACCGGCGACCGGCACATTCGAACCGCGGTCGGCCGCGATTATGCAGATGTGCCTCCGACGCGCGGCGTCTTCAAGGGATCCAGTACGAGCGGTCTCGAGGTCTCGGTGACTGTAACGCCTGCCGACGTTAGCGCTCCGGAAGAGGTGCCACCGCTCACGGACGAATGGCCGGAGGGGGTGCCGCGCGACGACTGGGACCACAAGCGGCAACAGCAACAACAGCAGCAGCAGCAGCAGCAGTGAGGCTCCCGTCTGGGACGTAACAAAACGGCAACGGCGACCGCAGAACGGTCGCCGTTTCGATTTACTTCAGCCAGAGACCCCAGCGGGATCAATTACCTTCTTTTTCTTTTTCCTTCGCGGTTTCCTTTTTCGATTCGGCCAGAACCGCGGAGTTCTCCTCGATCATGACATAGAGGGGTTGTTCCAGCAGTCTCGGCTTGTCGCCCGCCTCATTGTTGATAAGGATCATAAGCTGCATCCGGCCGGGTTTGGCAAACGGAGGAACGCGAATCGTCAGGACGTTCTCCTTTTGCTCGAGAACCTTGACCTTCATATCGAACTTGTGGTCCGTGAGGTACACTTCCTCGACCTTGGGCAGCGCAAGGCCAGTACCCTTGATGACGATTTCGGTGCCGGGCTTCGCGATCCGCGGTTCCGCCTCATTCATGTGCGGGGCCGTTGCCAGATCTTCCGCCTGCCCGAAGGCAAACGCGGCCGTTATCAAAGCGAGTGTGATGATGGACGAGGATCTCATTCGAGTAGTACCTCTGCCCTACAACTCTAGGTCCGGACTCAAACCCAATCAATAGTGCTTTAGTCACATCGGGGCAGGGAAAAACACCTACCCATTTTCTAGGGTGTCAGTTGTACGACCGTGTGCTAAGTCGATGTGAGCCAACATTTTGGATTCTCAGGTGGTCAAAAGCTGAGAGTGACTCGGAATTGGGCATCGCGTACGGCGGATGGTGTAGACACCACTAGCCTCGATCCGCGGATTTCCTTTGGCCCCTTGTCGACTGATCCGGGTGGCCCGGGTGCAGTCAGCCGATTGGGTTCCAATTGCGTAACGGCGCCTTTCGGCTCGAGGACTTCGAGCTTCAGACCGTCGGGTTTTTCCGGGCCATCGAAGTGAATCACGGTCGAGTACACGTGCGGCTCTGATGCCGAAATCTGGTCCACTATCGACACGCTCGACCGCGTGACGTGAAAGGTTCGCAGGAACTTCTTTAACCCGAACTTCGGTTCGTAGGCCGCCGCCGGATCCGCTACGACTGCGACTCCATCCTTCTGGGGCTCGACCTTGACGATTCGTATCTGATCCAGCCGCGAGTAGGGTACCCCGTTGAACGCATTGTGGCCCGCGCCTTCCTTCGCCTGCCCTTTGCCATCGATCAGCATGGTGTTGTGATGCGCGGTCATCGGAACGCCGGCGTACCCGGAATC
>JBDTTK010000118.1:0-8813 GCA_039930685.1 Bryobacteraceae bacterium
ATCTAGGCCTTCCAGCGACCCGCGTTCTCTGGCAGCGCGGCTACCGCGATCCGGATCACGCCCGGCGCTTTCTCGCGCCAACGCTTGAGGACCTCCACGACCCGTACCTGCTCCAGGACATGGACCGCGCAGTCGCCCGTCTCCACACTGCCGTAAAGCAAAAAGAGAAGATCCTCCTCTACGGCGACTACGATGTCGATGGCACCAGTTCCGTGGTCATCCTGATGACCGCGATTCGGCTGGCGGGCGGCGAGGCCGACTTCCATGTCCCGCACCGCCTCCGCGACGGCTATGGAATGCGCACCGATGTGGTCGAAGAAGCCGCGGCCCGCGGCGTGCGCCTGATCATCAGCGTCGACACCGGCATTCGCGCGCAGGCCGTAGTCGAACACGCGAATTCCCTCGGTATCGACGTCATCGTCACCGATCATCATCTCCCGGAATCGAAACCCGGCGAAAAAATGCCGGATCTACCCCCGGCCGTCGCCGTCCTGAATCCCAACCGGCCCGACTGCGCTTATCCCGAGAAAAACCTCTGCGGCGCGGGCGTCACCTTCAAGCTCATTCAAGCGTTCCTCGGACGCCTTGACTGGCCAAAGCAGAAGACCACCCGGTTGCTCGAAAGCTTCCTGAAACTCACGGCCATCGCGACCGTTGCCGACGTGGTGCCGCTGACGGGCGAGAATCGCGTCATCGTCAAGCACGGCCTGGATGGCCTCCGCGACGTGCGCAACGCCGGGCTCAAAGCGCTTATCGACGTGGCCGGATTCAAAGATGGCGACGTCCTTTCTGCCGGGCAAGTCGCATTCCGCATCGCGCCTCGCATCAACGCCGCCGGACGTATGGCGTCCGCGTCCGATGTCGTCGAGATGTTCCTCACCACCGACGCCGAGCGTGCACGAACCATCGCGAACCAGCTCAACGACCTCAATACGGAACGGCAGCAAACAGAAGCCGGAATCATCCAGAAGATCCTTGACGAGGTCATCGAGACGCCGGTCGCCGATTCCGATTGCGCCCTTATCTTCGCGGGCGAAGGCTGGCATCGCGGCGTGGTCGGCATTGTCGCTTCGCGCGTCGTTGACCGCTTCCATCGCCCGGCTTTTGTTCTCGGAATCGAGAACGGAGTAGCCCAAGGTTCCGGCCGGAGCATCCCGCAGTTCCATTTGCTCGACGCGCTCGAATCCATGCCGGACCTGTTCGGCAAATTTGGCGGGCATCGACAGGCCGCCGGCCTCACCATGTCCGCGGCAGACCTGCCTGAGTTCCGCCGGCGCCTCAACCAACACGCCGCGGCCCTGCTGACGCTCGATGACTTTCAGGCGGTGCTGGAAGTCTCCGCCACACTCGATCTACGCGAAGCCACCGACGCCGCCATGGCCCAGGTCCTCGAGCTCGCGCCGTTCGGCTTCGGCAACCCCGCCCCAACCTTCGCCATCGAGAAAGCGGAACTCACGGCCGCACCCGAGATCAAGAGCGAGAAACACGCCGCGCTGAGATTCCGGCAAAACGGAAAGAACCTGCGAGCAATGGCATGGAACTTCGCGGAACGCGCCGCCACGCTATCCGCCGGCCAAACCGTCGACCTCGCCGTATCCATCGAGCCCGACCCTTACTCGGCCGCGCGCGGGTACTCCCCCTGGCAAGCAATCGTCAAGGACATCCGCTCATAAGGAATTTTCGTATGCGATTGAGGTCGGGCATGCCGGGCCCGTGGGCTCAATTTCGTTTACAGACTCGTGAGCTTTGTGCCGGGGGAAGCAATTCGGCCGATTCGCGACCCTCTACATCCCGCGGATACGCCAGTCGCCGGTGTACACATTGAACCGGCGTCCGCGGACAAAACCTGCCAGAGTCATTCCATAACGCAAGGCGAGGTCGACGGCCAGGCTCGAGGGCGCGCCGACGGCGGCCAGCATCGGGATTCCCGCCATCAACGCCTTCTGGACCAGCTCGAAACTAACGCGTCCGCTGACCAGCATCAGGCATCCGGAGAGCGGAACCGCACCGCGTAAGAGCGCCGCGCCGATCAGCTTGTCGACCGCGTTGTGACGTCCGACGTCTTCCCTCGTATCCACCAGCGTTCCGGCGGCGTCGAACAAGCCGGCCGCATGCAGGCCGCCGGTTCGATCGAAGGCCAGTTGCGTTGCACGAAGGGCATCCGGCAGAGCGTAGAGGACCTCGGCCTCGATCGCGAATCCGTCTCGTGCCGGACTCGCACAGCCGATCGCCTGCAGCGTTTCGATGGAGGTCTTGCCGCAGACGCCGCAGCTCGAGGAGAGAAACGAGTGGCGATCGAGCTGCGCGAAGTCGATTTCGACGCCGTCTACTGAGCGAACTTCAACCGAGTTTGAGGCACCGCTTGAGAGCTCGATGTCGGCAATCTCTTCCGGTCCTTTGAGGATGCCCTCCGTGAAGAGAAATCCCGCAGCCAGCTCGCGGTCATGGCCCGGAGTGCGCATCGTAATTGCGACGTCGCGTCCGTCCAGCCGGATCTGCAGCGGCTCTTCGACCGCGACCCAATCCTGATCGGGTTGATCGACGCCCACCCGGCGGACCGGCACCGTCAGGATGTTCCGCCGCATGTGGACTAGAGTATCGCTTGCGGATTATCGATGTCGTGGAGGTCACTTGCCGGGAGCTTGTGGACGATCCGTGAGCGCCTCGCCCATCGGCCAGGAACCGAATGGGCTAACCGATGCCTAGCTCGTCCACCTGTTCGAGCGGCGTACCGCAGACGCGGCAGATGACAGCGGTGCAATCGCCGCAAACCAGCGGATCCGCCACGGCGCGATGACACTGGGGGCAATAATACTCCGTTGAAATCTTCGCGGATTCGGTTGGTGATGAAGGCATCACTTGATAGACTACCCGTTTAGAGCGGTCGTCTCGTCCTATGCCCGGCAGATTTCAGTTCGCATCCGCGGCCGGCGCAATCCTTTTGGTTGTGCTTGCCATGGCCCAAACTGCGTGCAATAGCAAGGAACCGCCGGAACAGGCCATCGGGATGGCCTATGTTGCGCCGATGCAACTCAATCTGCGTAAGGATCTGGCGCCGAAAGCGCCGGTCGCCGCCGTTCTAAAGCACGGGGACAAACTCGATGTACTTGCTACCCGGCGCCGCTTCATCAAGGTCCGCACGGCGCAGGGAGCGGAAGGGTGGGCGGACGCCGGGCAACTTCTCAGTCCGGCGCAGATGGAAGGTCTGCACCGGCTCGCCGAGCAGTGCAAGAATCTTCCGTCGCAAGGCGTAGCCACTGTTTACGACGATCTGAATATCCATACCGAGCCGGCGCGGCTTGCGCCGAGCTTCGACAAGATTGTGGAGAACATGAAGGTCGAGGTCATCGGCTATCGCGCGGCGCCGAGGACCGCAGCCAGAAACGTTGCCGTTTTCGCGAAGCCCGTCGCGCTGAAAGCGATTCCCAAGAAAGTGAAGGAAAGCAAGAAAATACCTCCGCCGCCCATGCCGGCGCCTCCCAAGCTGCCGGCGGACTGGCTGGAGATCTCTCAGGTCGATGAGGAGGAACTCGCCGAAAGGACCGCGGAGAAGGAGGCGCAGAAGCAGGATGGCCCCGTGGCGATGGACGAGTGGAATCTGGTCCGGACGAAGGACGGCAAGGCGGGCTGGGTGCTCGCCCGCATGCTCGTGATGTCGATTCCCGACGAGGTGGCGCAGTACGCCGAAGGACGGCGGATCGCCGCCTACCTTCCGGTCGGCGAGGTCAAGGAGCATGGCGTTGCCCACGCAAACTACGTCTGGGCCACCGTCTCGAAAGGGCAGCGGGATTTTCAGTTCGACAGCTTCCGGGTGTTCGTCTGGAGCACGCGGCATCACCGCTATGAAACCGCCTACATTGAACGCAACGTGAAGGGCTACTATCCCCTCGATGCGTCGACATCCGGCGATTCGCCTTCTTTCTCGGTGGTGGTGGAAGACAAGGATGGCAGCCTGGTCCGCAAGACGTATGCGTTCAGCGGATTTCACGTCCGGCTCATCAAGAAGGAACCTTACCAGCTTGTGAAGGTCGAAACGCAACTCGCGAGCGCCCTTCCGGCGCCTTCGAACGCGGAAGAAACTCGCCACGCCGATGGTTGGACCGATCGCATCCGGAACTGGCGGTTGCGAGTGTTCGGCCGCTAGACCACGTCGCAGTCAGTCGATCTCGACTCGATCCATGGCGAGAAACTCCTGGATATGCGGATGCGGACTGTTATCCAATTCGCTGACAGGGCCAAAGTAAATTGCGTGGCCCTCATGTAAGACGACTACCTTGTCCGCTACCTTCCGCATCAAATCGAGATCATGGGTGACGACTACAGACGTCAACCGGAGCTGACGCTTCAAACGCAGCATCAGGTTGCCCACATGGTCCGACATGATTGCGTCGACCATCGTGGTGGGCTCGTCGTACAGAATGCATTCCGGCTGCGCAGCCAGCGCGCGTGCGATGGCGACGGCGCGCTTGTGGCCGGTCGAAAGGTCGGCGGGATAGGAGTCGCGGTAGTCGCCCAGGTCGACCATGTGGAGGAGGCCGTTGACGACGTCCTCCTTGTTCTTGGCGTCGTAGTCGTCGCGAAGTTCGAGCGAAAACAGGATGTTCTCGCCAACGGTCATTGAATCGAAAAGTGCGCCGGATTGGAAGACCATGGTGACCTTCTTGCGGATCCGGCGCATTTCGGCCTCGTCGGCGTCGGTAATATCGGTATAGGAAACGAAAATCCGGCCGCTGTCCGGTTTCAGGAAACCCATGATATGCCCTAGGCTTACGGACTTTCCCACGCCAGACCGTCCGATAATCGCGAGGGTCTCACCCGCGTCCACATCGAAGTTGACATCGACTAAAATAGGCCTGTCGAACGTCTTATAAACGTGGCGAAATTCTATGTAGTGCGAAGTCTGCTCACTCATGCGTGACCAAGTCCTGTGGAGTGTTTATGTTAGCAAGGATCTTGGGGGAAGCGGCAGGCACGCGGACGGCCCCGATCCGGTCCAGAAATCCGTTCCAGGAGAGCTGGCCGCTGCCGACCACTTGCGCGACGGCGGAGCGGACATCCCGGTGAAGAACTCCGCACAAGGCGGGTCCGTTGCTGTCCGAGGCGACCACGTTTTCTTTCCGGTTCAACAACATCCGCAGAAAGCCGGGATCCAGATTGGGCAGATCGCAGGCTACGATCAGATTCCAGTCCGCAGCGGTGTGCGAAAGGGCGGCCTCGATTCCGCTGAGCGGACCGAGCCCAGGATGGAGGTCGTCGACGACCGGGAACCCCAGGTGCCCATAGTGGTCCGGGTCGCCGACCAGGGTCACGCTTCCGGCCGCAACCTCAACGATCTTCGCGACATGACCCGCCAAAGCGATGGATTCGTTGGGAGCGTCCCTGGGATTCCGCCATTCGAGCAGTGCCTTATCCCGTCCCATGCGCGTGCTGCGGCCGCCAACCAGAACATAGCCAGCGGAAAGCGACCACATCTGATGATGATAACAGCGGGAATTGAGAGTATAGTAAAAAACAGTACAATGCGAATTTGTTTCGCTGCGGCGGTTGGCGCCGTGTTGACCCTGGCGGCAGATCCGGCAGCGGCAACCAACGCCTCCGTGCCCTCCCCGACTCTTGGAACCGGTGCGCGCGTCGCGACGGTCGTAAAGGCGGATCCGCGCAGCGGACGCCTGGTGCGGCGCGTCACAGTGACTCAGCCGGCGGCAGCGCGCGCCGCGAAAATTTCCGAAGAGACCGATTCGCCGGACCGCAGTGTGCCTGCCAAGACTACGAGCGAACTTTCCGGCTCAAAGAGCGGCATCCATCAACTGGTTGAAGACGCCGCTGCGCGACACGATGTGGATCCTTTGCTCGTGCATTCCGTCATCAAGGTGGAAAGCAACTACAACCAGTACGCGATCTCGAACAAAGGCGCGGTGGGTTTGATGCAGCTAATGCCCGCAACCGGGCGCCAATACGGCGCGCAAAATAGTTTCGACGCGCGCCAGAACATCGAGGCCGGCGTCAAATATTTGAAACACTTGCAGGACCTGTATAAGGACGACCGCCTGGCGCTGGCCGCCTACAACGCCGGCGAAGGCGCTGTCGCGAAGTATAAGGGAGTTCCGGCGTACGCGGAAACTCAGAATTACGTCTATCAGGTCGGCAAGAAATACGGTGAGGCGCGACGCGCCTACGAAAAGAAGAAGGCGGAAGAGCAGGCAGTGGCCAAGGTGGAGCAACCCAAGGCCGAGCCACCCAAGCCGGAACATCCGAAGCTGGAGTCGTACACTGATGAGCAGGGGAGAATTTTTCTCCGCACTCGTTAGCTTTCTCTTATGGTCTGGCGCAACCTCATCGGCGCGGGAGTAACGGGAGTCCTGATCGCAGGGCTGGTACTTGTGACGCCGCTCGACGCCGCTAAGCGCCGCCGGTCCAGTACCGCCAAGAGCTCGACGAAGAAGACCGCAACGCCGGATGCGAAATCCGACGGCGCGTCCGCGTCCGAGCCCTCCACGGATGGAATCAAGGTGACCAGCGTCCGCTACTGGTCGCTGGGCGAAGTCACGCGGGTCGCGATCGAATCCACCTCTACCTTCAAATACCACGCAGAGCGCCTCAGCAATCCAGACCGCCTCTTCTTCGACGTTCGCGGGGCCAAACTGGAACTCGAGAAGCGCACGCCGATGAAAAGCGGGATGAACGTCATCGAGGTGGGCGACAACGTCTTGAAGCAGATCCGTATCGCGGAAACGCAGCCGGGAACCACGCGGGTGGTGCTCGACCTTGACGGCAAACTGGAATATACCGTCTCGCAACTCACGAACCCCGACCGTCTGATGATCGAGATTCAGGCGCCGGAAGGGCGGACGTCTCTGACGACGTCGCGTTCGACGCACAACGAATTGTCTGGCCGCGAGATCGCAAACGGCCGGGCGCCGTCCTCGGTCGAAGCCAAGATTCCACCGGCCCCGCAGCCCGTCGAGGCGGCTTCGGTTGCGTCTCTGCCGCCGGCGCGTCCCCGGTCCGCCAAGGTCTTCGAGCCTCCGCCGATCCGGCCGGCCGTTCGCCGCGAACTGCCGAGGCAGGAGTTGATCGCCCCTCTCGAATCCGCCCGGTTGGCGAATAAGAAGCCGCGCTCCGCACCCGGTCCGTCGCCGACGACTTTAGCGGGCCTCACCCGCAGCGACCGGGCTTTGCTCCGGCCGCCGGCTGAGCCACGGCCTGTCGAGAGAGCGCCGGAAACAACCGGCCCGGAATCCAGCCGCGAGCCAAGCGCGGCCGCTCTTCCCGCGAAAATCGGAGCGTCCGGCGGATCGCGCTCCCTCACCCGCGTTCTCGGATTGAAGCTCGGCCGCGTCGTCATCGACGCCGGACACGGGGGGCGCGATCACGGCACCACCGGACCCTCCGGCCTCACCGAGAAAGAACTGGTGCTCGATGTCGCGAAGAAGCTCGGCGCCTTCCTCGAGGATCGACTCGGCAGCGAAGTGATCCTGACGCGCACGGAAGACGTCCAGGTTCCGCTCGAAGAGCGCGGACCCATTGCCAACGAGAGGAAGGCCGACCTCTTCATCTCGATCCACGCCAATTCCTCGCCCCTGCGGTCGGTCACCGGCGTCGAGACATACTATCTGAGCTTCACCACGTCAAAAACGGCGCTCGACGTGGCCGCCCGTGAAAACGCGAGTTCCACGAAATCGATTCACGACCTGGGCGACCTGCTGAAAAAGATCGCGCTGAAGGACAAAGTCGACGAATCCCGTGAATTTGCCGCCAAGGTGCAAGACGCGTTGTACGCATTCTCTGCGAAAAGCAATGGCGTCGCCCGCAACCGGGGTGTGAAGAAGGCGCCGTTTGTGGTCCTTATTGGCGCCAACATGCCGGCCGTTCTTGTGGAGATCGGCTTCATCAGCAACACCACTGACGAAGTACTCATGAAGCGTAGCGACCATCGCCAGAAGATCGCCGAGGCGTTGTATAAGGGTGTGGCCGCGTACGCGTCCACGCTCAGCCACTTCGACGTCGCGAAGCGCGAGTAGCCCTAAGCTCAGCCCCGCTCGCGGTAGTCGTTAGACCATTTTCAGGAACTACGAAGACGGCTCGTATTCCGAGCCGTACCAGATGGGTGCTTACTATGCGGGACTTCGTCCAGCTCCGTGCGCGCCTCGAAGCGATTCGGCGGTCTACGAAAACATGAACATGGTCTAGTCCAGCAGGTCGGGCTGCTCACGCACGATCATGTGATACAGGGGCTGGAACTGGAACCAGCCGGAGAAGTGCGTCCCCACCTGGGAGTGCGTCAGCGCTGCTTCGTCGGGCCGGATGTGGATCGGCTTTCCCGCCGCCTCCGCCAGCAACTGCGCCTGGCAGGTCCGCTCCATGGTGATGAACCACCACGCCGCCTCTTCGACCGTCTGCCCCGCGGTCAGCAGACCGTGATTCTGGAGAATTACCGCCTTGTTTTGGCCGAGCGCCTCCGCGATGCGGTCGCCCTCGCTCGTCTTGAGCACTACGCCGGTGAAATCCGCGAACAGACCGTGGTCCTTGTAGAACGCGCAGGAGTCCTGAGTGATCGGATCGAGCAACCGCCCGAGCGACGACCACGCCTTGCCGTAGAGCGAATGCGCGTGCGCCGCGGCCACGCAATCGGGACGCGCAGCATGGCAGCGCGAATGGATCGCGAACGCCGCGCGATTCACGGGGCGGTCGCCTTCGACGACATCGCCTTCGTGATTCACCAGCAGCAAATCCGACGCGCGGATCAATGAGAAATGCATCCCGAACGGATTCACCCAGAAATGATCGGCGTGCTCCGGATCGCGAGCCGTGAT
>JBDTTK010000119.1:0-8762 GCA_039930685.1 Bryobacteraceae bacterium
TTCCACGATGTCATGGCGCACCGTATCGATCATCTGCAAAGTGCGATTCGCGCTGTGATTGCCATCGGCGTAACCACCGGCCACATACACCGCGAAGAACTGCGCGCCGACACCGCCTTCACGCAGCCGAGGGATGTCGGTGTGACCGTCGGTCGCGCGCTTGCCGATATCGAAGCCATCGACGGTCCGCGAGGTCACGTCGTTGTGCGTGTCGATGAACAGCAGCGACTTGTGGATCTTGGTGATTTCCGCTTCGGTGTAGGTCTTCTTGGACTGCGCGAAGCAGAGCGAAAGGGAGAAGAAAAGAAGGCCGGCGAGTCGTATCACGAACGTGAGTGTAGCAAGCGCACACGACAAAGGAGCAGGATGCGCCCGGCACCCTGCTCCCAACTTCGCGAAGAACTCGTGGTTTAAGGCTGTTCCCGACGCGCGCCGCCGGTCGGTCCGGAGGTCATCGGAGTCTTGCGCTGTCCCCAAGTTGGTGGAGGCGGCTCAGTGGACCTCCGTTCAACCGGATGCGCCTTCAACTGCTGCATCGCCACCTCCACCGCCTTCTCGAGCTGCGGATCGTGTCCTGCGATCACGTCTTTGGGCCAGTTCTCGACGTCGACGTCGGGCGGCGTGCCTTCGTTCTCGACGGCCCACTTCCCTTCCCGCGTAAAGAACCCGCCGCGCGGCGCAATCATCGACCCGCCGTCAATGAATGGCGGCGTGTCCGCCGTATGCACGAGGCCGCCCCAGGTCCGCTTACCGACCAGCGTGCCGACCTTCCGATGGCGGAACATCCACGGCATCAAGTCCCCGCCGGAGCCCGCCATTTCATTGATGATCATCACCTTCGGACCCCAGATACCGGCCGCTGGACTGGTGAACGGATAGCGGTCGCCCGCGACGTTATTAAAGTAGCCGTCGAAGTCGCGCTGCAGTACGTCGATGATGTAATCCGCCGCCGATCCGCCTCCGTTGAAGCGTTCGTCGATGATCGCGCCCTCTTTGTCCTGCTGCGCGAAATAGTACCGATTGAAGCTGGTGTAACCGGGCTGACCGGTGTTCGGCAGATGGACGTAGGCCAGCTTCCCACCCGAAAGCTTGTCGACCAGGCGCCGGTTGGACTCGACCCAGGCGCGCGAGCGCAAGCCCTGCTCGTTCGCGATCGGAACCACGGTGATGTTTCTCGCGCCCGCAAGGGACGGACTGCTGTTGACGCTCAGCACGGTTTGTCGGTTCGCGGTGCCGTCGAGCAGACGATAGATGCTGTCCGGCGCCTTCAGCTCCACGCCATTGACGGCGACGATATAGTCACCGGCCGCGACATTGATTCCAGGTTCGGCAAGCGGCGCCTTCAGATCCGGGTTCCAACTCTCGTTGTCGTAGATCCGCGCGATCTTGTAGCGGCCGTTGTCGATCGAGAAATCCGCGCCAAGGAGACCGCCCCGCGAATTCGGGACCGTCGGCATATCGCCGCCGCGCACATAGGAGTGGCCGATCGCGATCTCGGCGCCCATCGTATCGAGCAGATAATTGAGGTCCGCGCGATGCGCCACGTGCGGCAGCATCTGCCCGTACATTTCCTTCATCTTGGCCCAGTCGGAGCCGTGCGTATTCTTGACGTACAGGTAGTCGCGCTGATTGCGCCATCCTTCGTAGAAGATCTGCCGGAACTCGGCCTTCGGTTCAAGGTACATTCGGAGCGACGCATTCAGCCTTCCCTGCCCCGCTGTCGGAGGCTGCCGGTCCGCGTCCACCAGGAATAGCGAAGGCGCCTGGGGTCCATCGGGATTCGGGCCGCGTCCACGTCCGCCGGCGCCACCACCGCCCGCGCGATAGATCAGCTTGTGCCCGTCGGCGCTCACATCGTATGTCACGACGCCCGTAGCGAACGTCGCCGCCTTGCGGTCGCTCAGGCGGAACCGGACGAGCGTGTTGCCGGGGCCCGCGCCAGGTGCGCCGCCGCCTCCGCGTCCGCCGCGCTGCGTGGACTCGAGGTAGTACACGGCTCCTGCCGCGCCGGCCTGCAACTGCGAGTACTGCCGCTCGGGAACGCCGGGAACCGCGAGGATGCGTTGCTGCAATCCGTCGAAGTCGATCTGGACGGTGACCGGCGTCCGCGGACCGCGTGCCGCGGGTGCTCCGCCTTCAGCGGCGTCTTGTCCGCCGCGGCCTCCGCGTCCGCCGGCTCCGGGTCCAGCCGCTGGGGCGCTTCCCACTCCGCCATCTTCGTCGCTCTCTGGCAGTAGCGGACTCGTCTCGCCCTTCTTGAGGATTGCCATATAGAGGCCAAAATTCTCGTCATGGTCGTACGACGTCATGTCGAGCCACTGCGATTTCAGGCCGAATTCCGTCGACGCCAGGAACCACAAGTATTTGCCGCTCGCATCCCAGGCCGGCCAAACAGAATCCGCAAGGCCGTCGGTGACCTGCTTTGACTCGCCGGTCTCAACGTTGCTTACGAAAATCGCGTGGTACATCGACTTGAGGTGGCTCGAGTACGCTACCCATTTCGAATCCGGACTCCACACTGGATTCACCGTGCGGGTCGGAACCATCCACGGATCGCTGCCCACGATCTTGGCCTGTCCGCTTGCCACATCCAGCACCCAGACCTTCAGGTTCGTGTCGGTATACAGGAGCTTTTTCGAATCCGGGGACCAGGACGCCGTGTAGTAATGCGTCGGACTCGGCAACGCAATTTCCCGCGCCGGAGAAATGCCGTCCTGCGACTCAATGATGACCTTGTACTCGCCCGACTTGTCGCTGAAATACGAGAGCCACTTGCCATCCGGAGACCAGGCCGGGTCGCGCTCCGCCGAACCGCTCGAATTCGTCAGATTCCGGACGTCACCCTTTTCCGCCGGAATCGTGAAAATCTCGCCGCGCGCTTCCACTGCCACGCGTTTGCCGGTCGGCGAAATGACCATGTTGGTCATCCGCGCGCTAACGTCTTCCCAGCGAGGCATCATCCAGGGGAAATCGCCCTTGGCGCTGATGTTGACGACGTGTTCCTTACCGGTCTTGGGATCGAGCTCGTGGACGTACCCCGCCTGCTCGAACACGACCGCGCCCGGACCCGCATCGAGGGCCTTCACGTCGAAGTCGGTGAACTTGGTCGCCTGCGCCAGTTTCTTCGACTTAGTGTCGTAAGACCACACATTCGCCACGCCATCGCGGTCCGAAATGAAGTAAACGGTGCTTCCAACCCACGCCGGATCCTCTTCTTTCGAATCCGTCCACGGCGGAGAAACCAAGTCAAAGGTTTTGAGATCCACGATCCAGATGGCGCGGTTCTGACCGCCGCGGTAGTTGCGGCGCTCGTCATCCCACGAATTGTTCATGCGATAAGCGATGTGCGTGCCGTCCGGTGAAATCTTGCCCTGAAAGCCGCGAGGAAGCGCCATCGGTTCCTCGACGCCGCCCTCCGCGGGCACGGTCCAGAACCTCGGGGCTCCGCTCGGCGCCCAGGTCGCTCGAGCGGACGTGAACAGCACATTCTTGCCGTCCGGAGTCCAGCCCTGCACCGCATCGGCGCCAGGATGGAACGTCAGCCGCTTCGGCTCTCCGCCTTCCACGGGTACAACATAAACGTCCATGTTGCCCGCATAGTCCGCACTGAAGGCGACCCATTTCCCGTCGGGCGAAAAGTGTGGATTCGTCGACTGGCCCTGGAAGCTCGTCAACCGGCGCGCGGCCCCGCCCGCCCGTTCGACAATCCAGATGTTGCTCGCATAGGCGAACGCGATCTGCGTTGCGCTCACGGTCGGTGTCCGCAACAGGCGCGTCGTGGAATCGCCGGCGCCTGAGACGCTCGCTTCGAAGGCGGCAAAACCGAGCAACGCGGCGCAGACGGGAATCAAACGAAGGAAACGCTTGGACATAGGAGGCTCCAGGAAAGGCATGGTGACATTGGAAGGCGTACGCAATCAACGGCTGGTTACGTGGCGGCAACTTTGCCGTAAGCCGGATCTCACTCTCGGCGATGCAATCACTACCGATCCGATACAGTGTACACCCCGACCGGACTCGCTCCCGCGTTTGGTTCCGTTCAGAAAAAGGACGTGCACGAAATTCTTCCGACGGCGGGCGATCTCCGGACTTTACTCCTCCCGAAGTGCTTCCATCGGATCGAGCTTCGACTCGCGTCTCGCGACGTCAGGAGCAGCAGATGGTTAGGCGGAAGCCAATCAATCGACGCCCTTCAAATTTCAGAAGGATTGTTTCACCTCTCCGTACGCCCAGTCGAGCCACGGCATCAGCGCTTCCAAATCCGACGATTCGACCGTTGCTCCGCCCCAGATCCTAAGCCCGACTGGCGCGTCGCGGTAGGCGCCGACGTCGTTCGCCGCGCCTTCTTTCTCGAGCATGGCGACCATCGCTTTGGCGTGCTTCTCTTGCTCCTCGGCCGGAAGCGCCAGGTACGCCGGGTCGGTCATCTTCAGGCACATCGAGGTGTTCGACCGCGTGGCCGGATCGCCAGCCAGAAACGCTGCCCAGGCCGACGTTTCCACCCAGTCCTCAACAACCTTCAGATTCGCCTTCGAGCGAGCGACCAGCGCTGGAAGACCGCCTACCGACTCCGCCCACTTCAAACTGTCGAGCGCGTCTTCGACGCACAACATCGATGGCGTGTTGATCGTCTCACCGGCGAAGATCCCCGCGATCAGCTTGCCGCCTTTCGCCAATTGAAAAATCTTCGGCATCGGCCGGTCCGGAGTGAACGACTCGAGCCGCTTCACCGCCCTTGGGCTTAGCGCGATCATTCCATGCCCGCCTTCGCCGCCGAGCACTTTCTGCCACGACCACGTCACGACATCGAGCTTTTCCCACGGCATCTCCATCGCGAAGACCGCCGAAGTCGCATCGCAAATCGAAAGTCCCACGCGGTCCGTGTCGATCCAGGCGGCGTTGGGCACACGCACGCCGGACGTCGTTCCGTTCCAGGTGAACACCACATCGCGATTCCAATCGACCTGCTTCAGGTCGGGAAGGTCACCGTACCCGTCCTTGAACACCCGCAGATCCGTGATCTTCAATTGACCCTTGCAGTCACTCGCCCAGGCGCTCGAGAAGCTCTCCCACGCGAGTACATCCACGCCGCGCTCGCCGAGCAGCGACCACATCGCCATCTCGATCGCGCCCGTGTCGGACGCCGGAACGATTCCGAGGACGTAGTCCGCGGGCATCCCTAGAATCTTCTTGCTACGCTCGATGACCTCGCCGAGCTTCGCTTTCCCGACCTTGGCGCGGTGCGACCGGCCAAGCGAGGCGTCTTTCAATGCGTCGAGGCTCCAGCCTGGACGCTTCGCGCAGGGGCCAGACGAGAAATTGGGGTTTTTCGGGGTAACAGTTGGCTTCATGAAGTGAAAAAGAGGGTTCCTTGTGTCGAAATGGAGTCGCAGCGCGACTGAGGCGCGCACCACGACACTAACGGTCAAACGGGGACCGGAACCTCCATGGTATCGAACGGCTGGTCCCCAGCGAGGTCCAGCCGCCGGACGATGGAATCCCTTTCCCCGACGCTGTCCCGCCCGGGCCCAGCCTCGAGGTCGGCGCGGTTGAGAACTACGGTCTGGGCACGTCAATTCCCAACGCGGTTGCCAGCGCGATCTGGTGATCCTGTTCGTCCACCAGGATGGTCCGAATCTGCTCGGCCATCGCGAACTCCTGAATCGACTCGCATTGCTTCACACGTTCCCGGTAGTTCTTAATCGTCACGGTTTCGTTTTCGAGGTCGAACCGGAGCATGTCCTTCGCCTTCTCAGACGTCCGGACCGGCTTCGCCACCACGGAAGGCGTTCCGCCCAGGTAGTCGATCTGTTTCGCGATCATCAACGCATGCGCTAGTTCTTCGTGCGCGTGCTTTTCCAGTTCGGCGGCGATATTCATGTACTCGGCGCCCTTAAGCACCTGGGAGTACGTCACGTACGAGATGATCGCCTGGTACTCACGTTCCAGGTCCTCGTTCAGGGCGCTGATCAGTTTCTTGGTCGTAATCGATTTTTCTTCAGGTTTGTTTGCCACGGTGATCCTCTCGAAGTTGGCGGGGTGTAACAAGACCCCGCCTCTTCGATTGATCCGGCCCGCGGCATATTGTTTCGTGCCGCCGCTACGGCAAGGCCGGAGCGGGCGTCTTCAACCAATTGAGATTGAAGGCGTAGTAATTCTTGCTGCTGATTAAGTGAATCACTCCGTTTACGCCCTGGTCGACCGCCATGTACCCGAAATTCTCGGCGCTGCTTGAGCCCATGGTGAACACGCGCTTATCCATGGACTCCAGCTCGCGATCTGCGCCATAGTCGCTGACCAACTTCCGCATGGGCCACGTCTCGCCCTCGTCGTAGGACAACGCAGCGAACAAGCCGGAAACCGGACGTTCCTTGCCCGACGCGTCCTTGATCATCATGTCCTTATTGCCCGGCTGCGTCTTCGCCCCGCCGAACGAAATGAACAGCAGAGGGCCTTCCGCCAACCGGATCAGCACCGGACGCTGGCCTCCGCGGACAGGTTGAAACGGACTCGCCGAGTACGTCCAGCTCTTCCCCATATCTTTCGAGATGCTCTTGGGCATAAAGCCGTCGATGTCGTCGCCGCGGCCGAGCGCCATCAGGCTGCCGTCTTTCAACTGCACGACTCCGGCGTGGATTCCCGCAATCTTGCCGCCGGCTTCCGCCCAGGTCTTGCCGTTATCTTTACTGACAATCACCGTCGAGCCGGGATTGGCGTCGGACGCAAGCACGATCGAGCCATCGGCTGCGTGGAACACCGACTGAATCGGCATGTGCCGCTCCACGTGTTCGGGCAGGATCAACCGCGCTTTGGACCAAGTCGCGCCGCTGTCCTTCGAGGTCCGCATGACCAACGCAAGATTCGCGCGATACGTGCCCGCCGCCGACATGCCGTTGAACTGGAACAGCGTCTGCTTGCCATCGAACCACAGCGCCGGCGCGTGATCATTGCGATCCGGAGCGTCCCAGAACGGCGTCGCATCGTCCCATTCTTTCTGTCCGTACCGCAGCCGGCTGGCGACCATCCCCAGTTCGCGTCCCGGCTCGCGGACGCACGTATACCAAATCGCGAGCAGGTCGCCATTCGGGCATTCGGTGAGGCCCGGATCGTGATTGTGCGTCGAGAACATCGGTCCCCAGGAGTCCGGCGCGATTTTCACGTATTTCTGCGGACCGTGAAAGTACGGCTTCGCCGGATCGGGTCCCGACCGCAGCGTCCTGGGAACGCTCTGCGAGACGTTTCGCTGGTTCAACGGAACGGGTTCCACCGCGACGGGCTTGGTTTTGGGCAGGGCTCCTTGGACCACCCGAAACCCGATCAGCCCCTGCTTGTCTTCGGGCAGCGTACCCATGCGATTCTCCGACCGCAGAAAGTAGACCTCCGTCGAGTGACTGCCGCCTCGCGTCACTCGGAAATCGCCGCCCGCGCGTCCGACCGGATCTGTTTGGTCTCCGGGCTGGTAGGGTCC
This sequence comes from Bryobacteraceae bacterium, assembly GCA_039930685.1. Lineage (GTDB taxonomy): Bacteria > Acidobacteriota > Terriglobia > Bryobacterales > Bryobacteraceae > JBBQWZ01. The sequence goes on from JBDTTK010000119.1 coordinate 7,469, forward strand.
GTACCAATCGGACACCCACTCCTCCACGTTGCCCAGCATGTCGTACAGTCCCCACGGGTTGGCAGGCGTCTTGCCGACTTCGGTATTCACCGGCACCGTGGGCGGATAGCGAGGCTCGATGGTGTTCCTTCCATCGCCGGTCTCCGCGGCGTTCTTGACAAGGGGCGCCGGGAGATTGTCACCAGTGAAGAAATGGCCTTTCGTTCCGGCGCGAGCGGCGTATTCCCACTCGGCTTCCGTCGGCAGACGGTAGGGCTTTCCTTCTTTCTTCGACAACCACTGGCAGAATCGGTTGGCGTCGTTCCAGTCGACGAACGCGACCGCTTCGTTGTCCTCTTTCGAGAGGCCAGCCTTGCCTCGCAATGCTCGGTGCGCCGGATCGAACTGCTCATATTGTGCATTCGTGACCTCGAACGCGCCCAGATAGAAACCGTTTGAAACGCGGACCGTGTGCGCCGGACGCTCGTCGAAGTCGCCGTTGGCGCGCCATTCCTTGCCCGCGATCGAAAGTGGAATCGGTCCTCCCGTGAATCCCATAGTGAACGTGCCCGGCTCGATTCGAACCAGCTTCATGCCGATCGAGTTCGTGAGCTCTTTCTCCGACGGCGCGGCGTTGAGTGAAATCAAGGCCAGGACGCTCATTGCGCCGATACCTGCAAACAGAGCTTTGCGCTTACTCATCAGAAAATAACTCCTGCGGAAGAATCCGAGCGGTCGCTGACAGTATACGATGGGTTCTTCGTACCCGATTTCGATGAACGCTCTTGTCCGTTCAAGGAGAATGATGCATCGCCTGATCTTGTGTGCTGTAGCCGTCGCCTCTCTCACCGCCAGCGCGGCGGAGCCGACGCGGGTTGTGAAGAACGTCACCGTCTTCCATCAGCCCGGCATGTTCGGCGGCTGGCCCGCCAATAACGGCGTCTGGGTTTGGGGCAACGAGATCGTTGTCGGATTCATCCAGGGCTATTTCAAGAACAACGAACGCGGTCACGCGATCGACGGTCAGAAGCCCGAACTCCTCCGCTTCGCGCGCAGTACCGACGGCGGCCTCACCTGGAAGATCGAAGCTCCGTCGTTCCTCAACGCCGACGGCAAAGAGGACGAAGGGACCGAGTGCCCCGGCGGCCTCGACTTCACGGCGCCCAACTCGGCAGTGGCGCTCAGGATGGTGTCGAGCAGCCGCGGCTTCTCCCGCTTTTACTATTCAAAGGACCGCGCAAAAACCTGGCAGGGCCCCTACAAGCTGCCCGCGTTCGACCGCAAAGGCATCGCCGCCCGCACGGACTACATCGTC
>JBDTTK010000120.1:0-8730 GCA_039930685.1 Bryobacteraceae bacterium
TCGTCATGGAACTGATCGAGGGCGAAACCCTCAGCCAGCGTCTCTCCCGGGGTCCGATGGCCCCCGCCGAGGTCCTGCGGATCGCGGCCGATATCGCCGGAGCACTGGCCGCCGCCCATCGCCGCGGCATCATCCACCGGGACCTGAAACCCGCCAATGTTATGCTCACGCCTGACGGCGTCAAGCTACTCGACTTCGGTCTGGCCAAGCCGAGCGGTCCCGCCGACAACGACAAGACCCGTCTGGACCTCACCGGCGAAGGCATGGTCGTCGGAACCCTCTACTACATGGCGCCCGAGCAACTCGAAGGCAAGCAGGTCGACGCGCGCGGAGACCTGTTCGCTTTCGGCGCGCTTCTCTATGAGATGCTCAGCGGCCACAAGGCCTTCGACGGAGACAGCCAGGCCAGCATCATCGCCGCCATCCTTTCTGGACCGCGCCCGATGGTTCCCAACCTCGCCTCGCTCGACATGCCGGTCCTCGAACACCTGATCGGCTCCTGCCTCGAACGCGACCCCGACCTGCGGCGTCATTCCGCGCGCGACCTGGAACTCGATCTGCGGTGGCTCGCCAGCAACCGCCCCGCCTCCGCGCCGGCCTCGGAACCAGTGAAGAGGTCCAATCGCTGGAAGACGGCGGCCATGCTGATTGCTCCTCTGGCTCTTGGTGGTTGGCCTGCCTTCTGGTTGGCCCCGGTGTCCAATCCGCCGGAGATGCTGACCTATTCGATCGACGCGCCAACCCACGCCGAGATCGTCCCGCGCAGTCCATTGATGGGCGGCAGCGCCATCTCTCCCGATGGCCAAACGCTCGCGTTCGTCGCCAGTTCAGGCGGACGCGCCCGCGTCTGGACGCGCCGCATCGACACGCTGGAGACCAAGATGATCCCAGGAACGGAAGGCGCCTACTCACCGTTCTGGTCTCCGGATTCGAAGTCGATCGGCTACTTCGCCCTGGGTCAGTTGCGCCGCGTTGATCTCGACGGCGGTGGCGCGCGAACGATCGCCCCGGTGCCCGCGGGCGACGGCGGAAGCTGGAGCGCCAAGGGCGTCATCCTGTTCTCCCGCGCCGCCACAGGCGGACTCTTCAAAGTGGCGGCCGACGGCGGTACGCCCGAACCCGTGACTACGCCCGACGCCTCGCGGCGCGAGTTCCTTCATACCTGGGCCGAGTTCCTGCCCGACGGCGTCCACTTCGTATTCACCGCGCTCTCGGCCGACGCCGACAACTGCCGCATCCTGGCCGGTTCGCTCGACCCATCGCAGAAGCCCGCGCCGATCGCCAACATGCGCTCCCGAGTGCGGTACATCCCGGGCGGCAAGCGCTTCGGATTCCTCGACAGCGCGGGCGCATTGCTCTATACCCGCGATCAAACCTTGGTTGCCCAGGCCTTCGATCCGGCGTCCGCCAAGCTATCCGGCGAGCCCGTCGCCGTTCCCGGCGCGTTCGCGACCCAGGACTTCTCGACGTCGGCTACCGGCACGGTCGTCCTCGGTACAGCCAACGGCGCCGACATGCAACTGGTCTGGCGCGATCGGGAAGGCAAGGACCTTGGCTCCGCCGGCGACCCTGGACCGGACCACTACCCGAATCTGGCTTCGGGCGGACGCCTCCTCGCCACCGCGCGCCCATCCGCTGAAACCAACTCAACCGACATTTGGGTGACCGACCTCGATCGCAACGCCCGCACGCGCCTGACCTTTGAACCCGGTATGGACGCCTTCCCCGTATGGTCGTCCGACGGCAAGTCCGTCCTCTTCAGCTCGAGCCGCGAGGGAACCTTTCGCCTCCACCATCAGGTCGCCGACGGCGTAGATCAGGCGCATCCGCTCGCCCCGGGCTCGACGCACCAGATCGCCTGGGACTGGTCGCCGACGGCCGCGCACGTCCTCTTCAGCGAACTGAATCCGAACGGCCGCTGGACCATGCAGGCCCGCCCGATGCCAAATGGAGACGCCATCTCCTTTACGAACCCTGAATTCAACTCGGTTCATGGCCAGTTCTCTCCGGATGGCCGCTTCGTCGCCTTTACGTCCGATCAGACCGGCCGCGACGAAGTCTACCTCCAAACCTTCTCGGTCTCCCGAGGAGCCGCTCGTGAACGCTGGCCCGTGTCCACCCGCGGCGGGTGCTGCGCGCGCTGGCGCGCCGACGGCAAAGAGCTGTTCTTCATCGGCGCGGACGAGGAACTCGTCGCTGTGCCGGTGAGCCTCAGCGGACCGAAACCCAGTGTCGGCGCACCGCAAAAGCTCTTTCGCCTGGCGCCGCCCGCCGGGAATCTGGCGATTCCTTACGACGTTTCGACCTTTGGAACGCCCAGCGCCGGGCACCGTGACGACCGCTTCCTCGTAGTCACGCCTACGCCCGACGCCACCGAGGCGCGCTACACCGTGATCCGCGGCTGGCGGCGATAGCGCGTCCAAACAACCGGCCTTCCCGTTGTCGCACCGCGAGCCGCTAGAATTGCTATTCGACATCGCTCCCTCGGCAAAGATAAGGACCCACGGTGACCGACTGGATATTCGCGCAGACCGATCCGACAGATCAATTGGCCAAGCTGCACCACTTCTCGATTACAAAAACCGCCGAGAACGGCAGTCCAGTCGAGTTTGTCATCACGGTCCGGGAGTACGTGACGCCGAAGGATCCGATGATGAAGTTCTTCGCCACCAGCGATCGGCAGACCAACCAAAAAGCTCTCCCTTACACGCCCTGCGCCTGGGCGCGGACGCTGCTCCAGGCTCTCTCTGAGTGCATCGTGGCGATTCACAAGTTTCCGTATCAGGGCTAGCTGACCCCAAGCGAAGTCCCGGCGTTGTCGTGCGCGAACGACTCCGGCCATGGCGGTGGCTTACGTTGTATCATTTGGCCATGATTGCGCGCGTCGCGGCGATCTTCGCCGCTGGTTCCTGTTTCCTCGCCTCCACGTCCGCGGCGCCCACCTTTCACAAAGAGATTGAGCCGATTCTGCAGCAGCGCTGCCAGAGTTGCCACCGTCCCGGCGAACCCGGTCCCATGCCGTTGCTGACGTACGCGCAGACGCGCCCCTGGGCGAAGGCGATCAAGTCGGCGCTGCTAGGCGGCAAGATGCCGCCCTGGTCCCCGGACAAGCGATACGGCAAGTTCACGAACGACCTCTCGATGCCGGCCGCTGAACGCGAGGCGCTCGTCGCGTGGGTCGACGCCGGATCGCCCGAAGGCTCTGCGGCGGATGCTCCGGCCGCGAAGCAGTTCACCGAGGGATGGAAGATCCCGAAGCCTGACGTGGTGTTCGAGCTTCCGGAGGAAATGCCCATCCCATCGAGCGGCGTGCTCGGATATCAGTACATCCCCGTGCCCACCGGATTCACCGAGGACAAGTGGGTCCAGATGCTCGAAGTGCGTCCGACCGAGCCTTCGGTTGTCCATCATGCGATCGTCACGGTCGATTCCGGGCGCGGCGGAATGGGCGCGCAGAACTACCTGGCGGGTTACGCTCCCGGGATGCTGCCGCAGTTGTGGAAGCCGGGCACCGCGCGCCTGATAAAAGCCGGCTCGACATTAATCTTCCAGATGCATTACACGACCAACGGCAAGGCGGCGAAAGACCGCACGCGCCTCGGACTTGTGTTCGCCAAGGCGCCGGTCACAGAGCAGGTGATTGCGTCCGCGGTGTCGAGTTATTGGTTGGAGATTCCGCCGCAGGATCCGAATTACCGCACCGACGCGGCGTTGGTGATGCGCGAGACAGTGAAACTGGTCGGCATGCGCGCGCACATGCACCTGCGGGGCAAGAGCTTCGAGTTCCGCGCGGTGTATCCTTCGGGCGAGAAGGAAGTGCTGCTTTCAATTCCGAAGTACGATTTCAATTGGCAGCCTTATTACTACCTCGCTACGCCCAAGATACTACCGCGAGGGACGCGGATCGAGTGTACTGGAGTTTTCGATAACTCGAAGAACAATCCGTTCAATCCCGATCCGAAAATGACTGTCGGATGGGGTCCGCAAAGCTGGGACGAAATGATGATCGGTTGGCTGGACCTGGCCGTTGATCCCCAGTCCACGACCGCTCGGATGGCGAACCGCGTCATCGAATAGTCGGCGCTACTTCTGCGACGCCGCCTTCGCGACTGGTGCCCAATCGCCCCAAACAATAGGCGGCGACTCTCTAGGCCTGGCAGCATGGTTCGCGCACGGGCTAGTATCAAATCGGAGAACCACTCGATTTGACCATGTACACCGCGAAGTGGAAACGGCGCGATCTCATCAAGACACTGGCGGCCGCCGGCAGCGGCGCGCTTTCGGACGTCGCTGGCCTGGCCCAACCGACGCCGGGGCCGGACGTCAAGAGGGTCCTTGTGATGTTCAAGTGCCACCTCGATGTCGGCTTCACTGACACGCAGGCCGGCGTCATGCGGAAGTACTTCGACGTTTACTATCCGGCGGCGATGGAACGCGCCGCGTCGATGCGCAAATCCGGCCCGGACCGCTACACCTGGACCACCGGCTCCTGGCTGATTTACGAGTACCTCGAACAGGCGGACGCTGCCGGCCGCAAGCGAATGGAACAGGCGCTCGCCGCGAACGACATCGCATGGCACGCGCTGCCCTTCAGTTGGCAGACCGAATTGATGGACCGCTCGATGATCGCGGGCGCCGTTGGCTTCTCCAAGTCGCTCGACCGCCGGTTCGGCCGCACGACTACGGGCGCGAAAATGACGGACGTGCCTGGGCACACGTTGGGGCTGGTTGGGCCGCTGTCGGAATGCGGCGTCAAGTTTCTCCACATCGGCGTGAACTCGGCGAGCACTCCGCCTGATGTCCCGACGCTGTTCGTCTGGAAGGATTCGACGGACGCAAAGCTGATCGTGATGTATCAGCACAAAGGATACGGCGGCGTGGTTCGCGTACCGGGCTCCGACCTCGCGATCGCGGTGGCAATGGGGGACGACAACACGGGTCCGCACACGATGGAGGAGATTCGCAAGGTCTACGCGGATCTACGGAAGCAGTTTCCCAACGCGTCCATCACCGCGTCCAACATGACAGACATCGCGAACGCCGTGAGCGTCCATGCGGCGAAACTCCCCGAAGTAACGTCGGAGATCGGCGACACCTGGATTCACGGGTGCCCCAGCGATCCGGTAAAGCTCGCGCGGTATCGCGAGGTCGCGCGGCTGCGAAGCGAGTGGATTGCCGGACGCAAGTTTCAGATCGGAGACGCCACCGACCTTGCGTTCCTCCGCCGCTTTTCGTTGTGTGTAGAGCACACCTGGGGAGTCGACACGAAAACGTATCTCGACCACGACCACTACAAACCGGCGGACCTCGTCGCGGCGCTCGCCAAGCCGGGCTACAAGAAGATGACGACGAGTTGGGTGGAGAAGCGCACGAACATCGATGAGGCGATCGCGAGCCTGCCTGCCGAGCTCCGGACGCAGGCAGTGGCTCGGCTTGCGGCGCTAAAGCCAGTCGAACCCGCAATCGCTTCCATGAAGCCTTACGACGTCAAGCAAGCGATCGAGGGCGCGCATTTCTCCCTGGCGCTCGATCCGGAGACGGGCGCGATTCGCAGCTTGCGGCGCAAGAGTTCTGCCAGGGAATGGGCCGGCTCCGGCCATCCGCTGGCGCTATTCCGCTATCAGACGTTCTCGAAATCCGACTATGACCGGTTCATGGACAGCTACGTCACGAGCAAAGCGTGGTGGGCTCCGCAGGATTTCGGAAAGCCGAACATTGAGCACTTTGGAGCAAAGAGCCAGACTTGGACGCCGAAGATCGTCGGCTGCTGGACGGAGTCGACGGCGGCGGCCGACCGCCTGGTCGCGCAGTTGCGGATTGAGGATCCGGCGGCCGAGCGGTCCGGGATCACGGCGTGGCCGATGAAGATGTATCTCGAAGTAGTGCTGCCGAAGGCCGATGCTTCGGCACACGTGCACTTCTATTGCTTCGGCAAGAAGGCCAACCGGATGCCGGAAGCGCTGTGGCTCACCTTCCAGCCGGATGCTCCGGAAGTCAAGAACTGGATGCTCGATAAGAGCGGACATCGCGTATCGCCGTTCGCCGTCGTGCCCGGCGGCAATCGCCACATGCATTCACTGGCGCGGGGTCTCAGCTATCAGGACGCGCGCGGGCGACTCGCCATCGACGCGCTGGACGCGCCGGTGGTCGCGCTCGGCGAGCGGTCTCCGATTTACTTCTCGAAAGGGCAGCCCGACATCTCAAAGGGGCTGCATTTCAGCTTGTACAACAACGGCTGGGGTACGAACTACATCCAGTGGTTTGGCGAAGATGTGCGGTTTCGCTTTGTCGTGAGGGCTTAGGCATGACTGCAGTGATTGCCTTGCTCCGCGCAGTGAACGTCGGCGGAACCGGCAAGCTCAAGATGGAGGAACTTCGGGCTCTGTGTGAAGCGATCAAACTGCAAAACCCGAGGACCTACGTCCAGAGCGGCAACATCGTGTTCGGAACGAAGGAAAAGAACCTCGTGCGACTTGCCACTCGTATCGAGGACGCGATCGAAGAGCGATTCACGTTCCGGCCGCCAGTGATTCTCCGCACGGCGGACGAGCTTCGCGATATCGTCCAGCGCAATCCGTTTGCCGGCCGGGACGGGATCGAGCCCGGAAAGCTCATCGCGATCTTCCTTCCATCGGACCCGGGCGAGGACGCGCGACAGATGGCGCGCGGGATCAAAGCGGACCCCGAAGAGGTGCACCTCAGCGGGCGCGAACTCTACATTTACTTTCCAGTCGGGCAGGGCAAGTCGAAGCTCCAAATGCCGCCGTTCGACCGTGCGCTGAAGATGAAAGGTACCGGTCGGAACTGGAACAGCGTCATGAATCTTCTCGAGATGGCGGAAGACCTAGAGGCCTGAACCGTCCTTCAACTGACATGGATTACGGGGCGCCGCTTGGGATCGGGAATCGCGCGGCGTAATACTTCGTGTGTGATTGGAGCCACGTCACCTTCTCCAAGAATCATGAACCGAAAAAGGTTGGCGATCGGATTCCCTTCCGTCCATTTGAAGTACCCATGCGGCACCTGGCCAGTCGTTCTTTCCAGGTGGATCAGCATGGCGGCGATGGCGTTCGCAACGACCGGACTTGTGGTGCGAAGCACCGTGTGGTTTCCGACCCTCTCGGCGGTTACCTGAAGAGTTTCCATAAATTCCGAGGAATCGCCTCGCTCCACTTCGAAGAAGAAAACCTGCTCCCTGCGATCCAGTTTATGGCGGGCCCGCATTTCAATGTCGCAGGCATCGAGCGACTCCGCCGTTTCCGTGCGAGGTGTGCGGGCTACCAGGTGGATGACCATGTCGTGGTCCTCAGCAAGACATTTCTCAGCCTCCCCATCGAGGTGAACGGATGTAATTCGCAGTTCAGTCGACCGCATCGCTCGGGAAACCAGCGAAGTCAAGATCATCGCTCCAATGAAAAGCGACGAGATCTTTATTCCCTCCGGGCGTTCGTAAATGTTCAACGCGGTCGTATAAACGAATACAAGCGTGACAAGCAAGAAGGGCCAGCGGCGCCAACTCCCGCGGAAGGAAATCGTGACGGCCGTGGCGGCGGAAGTAATCAACACGAGGACGCCAGTGGCGTATGCGCCGCCCTGCGCGTCGACGTTCGCGTTGAACAGCCATGTGACTGCGAGCGCGATGCCCATGAAAACAAGGACCAGCGGACGCGAGCCACGAGCCCATTCGGGAGCCATGCCGAATCGAGGGAGATATTGAGGAATCAGGTTGAGTAGACCGGCCATCGCGGATGCGCCGGCGAAAGCGAGGATTAGGATCGTGCTCAGGTCGTACAATGAGCCGAAGCCGTTGCCGAGGTATTTGTGCGCGATGTAGGCGAGGGCACGTCCGTTAGCCTCGCCGCCGTCCCTGAATTTGTCGGGCTCGATCAACAACGTCGTTGCGAAACTGGTCACGAGAAGAAAAGCGCTCATGATCAACGAAGCGGTGGTCAGAAGTTTGCGTGTGTTACGGATGCGCGCCGACGCATCCTCGCCGCGGATGAGCGGCATGACCGCGACTCCAGTTTCAAAACCGGAGAGACCAAGGGCGAGCTTCGGAAACACGACGAGCGAGACTCCGATCATGGCGAGTGGGTTGCCGTGCTGTGTCATCAAAGCGGTCCGCCAATCCGGAACGAGGTGAGGATGTCGCAAGACCTCTCCGAGAGCAATGTACGCAACGATTACGTTCAGCGAAAGGTAGATCGCGACCAGGATAACCGCGATTCCGATGGCCTCCTTGAACCCTTTGAGGAATACCGCGCCAAGGATCACGAGCAGCGCGATCGTAATCCCCATCTGACTTCTCATCCACATTGGCGCGAACGGATTTTGGGTGAAGTGCGCTGCGGCGTCCGCAGCGGAAAGCGTCATGGTGATCACGAAGTCCGTGGTCGCGAATCCGAGAAGAATGAGGACGAAGCTCTTCCCGCTCCAACGGGGAAATAGCTTTTCGAGCATCGCCACGCTGCCCTGTCCATTGGGACTTGCCTGCGCAACTCGGCTGTAGACGGGCAGCGCTCCCAGTAAGGTCACTAGGACGAGAACCAGCGTGGCGATGGGCGAGAGCGTTCCCGCCGCGAGAAACGCGATTCCCGGTTGGTAACCGAGCGTTGAGAAGTAGTCGACGCCGGTCAGACACATGACCTGCCACCACGGATGAGTGTGATCCGCCTTGCTGTAGACCCCTTTAGGCAGGCGTAAATCGGCGAGAAGCCAATCGGAGAGACT
>JBDTTK010000121.1:0-8666 GCA_039930685.1 Bryobacteraceae bacterium
CCAGAATCTGTAGGAGGGTGGGTTCCGTCTCGTGGCTGTCGACCGTGAAGTCCATCGTCGAGACCGCGTGCCACGACGTGCGAAGGTCATTCAGAATAATCCGGTAGAGGCTGTCCAGGATGCTTTGCTCAATCTCCGTGACTTCGCGGGTGATCTTGAGCGGATTCTTGCCGCTTCCTCCGAGCAGCATCTCGAGGATCGGAAAAACAAGTCCCGGATTGATCTCGAGCACCGCGTTGCCGTCGTACGGCTTCATCCGCAGAGAAATCATGCAGGTCGGCGAAGGCAGGCACTGGGTAAACTCCATGAAGGAGAGCTGCTCGACCGAGACGAGATTGACGACCACATAGGCGCGCAAGTAAGCGGAAAGACTGGAGGCGAGGCTCCGGCTAAAGTTCTCGTGTAACAGGTGAATGGCGCGAAGCTGATCCTTGGCGATGCGATCCGGGCGTCGAAAGTCGTAGGGCTGCGCCTTTTTGGCGGGGTCGTCGTCGTCCGACTCCCGTAATTTCTTGAATACGTTGTCTATCTCTTCCTGCGACAGTAAGCGGTCCGAGGCCAAAATGTGCTCCTGGTAGATCTATCGGGAAGAAACAGCGAAATTCCCAGCAGACGGAGGGTCGGATTGCTCCGATCGGGAATAGTCCAGTAACTCGGGTACCTCCGAAGATCGGGTCACAAACGGCGATTTATAGCCTTTTCCTTTTGTCTTCAAAGCAATAGCCAGCACACCGCGGTGTCAAGTGCCGCAGTGCCGTGGGCCTCGGGCTAGACTCTAGCCGCGAGGAGGCATATTCAAATGCACGGTTTCCGTCAATGGATTCTGGCCACGGCGATTGCCGTGTTGGCCGGATCCGCGTGGGCACAGCCCACGCTCACCACGGTTCAGGATACGCTCTATAAGGCCGACGGCACCCGATATTCGGGCACGGCCGTGATCAGTTGGACTAGCTTTCAGTCAGGCGATAGCGTTCCGGTGGCGACGCAGCAAGTGACGCTGCAAGTCGTCAACGGAGTTCTCAAAGTCCGTCTGGTTCCAACAACCACGGCGTCGCCCGGGGCAAACTATACAGTCAACTATTCCAGTCAGGGGAAATTGCAGTTCTCCGAGACTTGGGCAGTGCCGCCGAGCTCGACGCCGTTGCGGATTCGCGATGTTCGGGTTTCCACCGGAACGGTGGTCGGACCGCCGGCGCTAACCACGCCAATCTACATCTCCGATGTCAGCGAACTGACGAACGAGTTAAGCGCTCGGCCGCAAAAGGGATCGGGCTTCGCGCCTTCGCGTGCGGCGGTTCTCAATTTCGGCGGCCAAATCGATGGCGCGTCGGGAAACCCCGGCGATTGCGTACGCGTCGACGGCAGCTCGGGTCCCTGCGGCGGAGGCGGCGGAGGCGGCATTCTACCGATTTTCGTGGATGGGGAAACACCTGCTGGATTGGTCAACGGGATGAATCTGGCGTTCGCACTGAACTTTGCTCCATCCCCTACGGCCAGCCTCGAGGTGTACCGCAACGGCATCAGGATGAAGTCCGGGGTCGATTTTACTTTGAGCAACAAGACGATCACCTTTTTCGTGGCGGCGGCACCGCAAACGGGCGATATTCTGACGGCCGCCTACCGGTATGGCGATCCGGCGAATCCGCTTGGCTCGTTCACCTCGGCGCAGGTGATTTGCTCGAGTTCCGGAACCGCGACGTCTTCTGCGACCTTACAGCGCCTCGGTAGTTGCACGATTCCGGCTGGCGTGCTGGTCGCGGGCGATCGTATTTCCGTCGTATTCCAGTACTCTCACGAAGGAAGTACTAGCGGAGTCGGTGGCCAGATTTTGTGGGGTGGGACTGCTGTGCTTTCAAGAAGCACGGGCACGTCTGAGACGTATCTCGGCGGCCGGATCGAGCTCGGATTGCACGGCGCGGGAGCGGCCTGGAATACCGAAAGCTGGGGCGTAACTTCAAGCCTCTCCAACACAATCGGGAACGCAACCGACAATTACTCGGCAGCGATTCTCGTGGATTTCCGGGGACAAGTGCTCGCGGGTGGAGCGGACACAACCACGCTTCGGAGCTTCAGCGTTGTGCGATATCCGGCACAGGTGAACCCCTAGGGAAAGCGTAAGGTCAACCTCGTAGTACTTTGAAGTTAAGAGGTTTTCCCACGGCCACTACGGTCAAATTAAGGTTGCTCAACTGGCTGGAATTGGGCACTATGGTTACACCAACGCGAGTCGAACAGGCTTGTTGCGGCAAGTTCAAGCAGGAGGGAGAAAATCTATGGTGTGGGCAAACGTCTTTTCGTTGATCCTGCGATTCCGGAACAATGAAGAGGGTCAGGACCTCATCGAGTATGCGCTCATCTCCGCGACGATCGCGGTGGTAGTAGCTGGATTTCTGCCTATTACGCTCATGCCGGCGGTAAGCTCGATTTTCTCGAAGATCGCTTCGAGTGTCGCCGCGAGCTAGACTGATTGATCGCTCGGTGGGTTTTCTAAAAGGGCACGCTTCGAGCGTGCCCTTTTTCTTCTTAGGAATCGCCGCCTACCGGCAAGACTCTAGTCCAGGTACTTCTTCAGGTCGGGATTGAGCTGCGCCTGCACATCTGGTGCATTCACATTCTCGAGCGTGACCAGTCGGGCGGCGAGGTTTTGCACCTTCTCGACCGGCTGAGACGCAATCTTCTTGGCCGCCGTCTTCACGGATTCGTAGCCCATTTTGAAGGGGTCCTGGATCACCAGGGAGTCGACCTGCCCTGCCTTCAGCCCGTCGATCAGCGTCGGGCTGGAATCGAATCCCACCAGCTTTACTTTCCCTTCCCGGCCCTTTAGCGCCTGGGCTGCGCCGACGGCGCTCGACTCGTTCGATGCGAACAAACCCGCGAGCTTGGGATGGGCAGTGAGCATGTTTTCCGCTTTGGACAGCGACGTCGCCACTTCCGCCATGCCGAACTGCTTGTCGACGATCTCAATTTTGGGGGCGTTCTTCCTGATCCAGTCTTCAAACCCGGCTTCGCGCGCCAGCGTGGACGCCGCGCCCGGCATGACGGCGATGATGCCGACCCGGCCCTCGCCATTCAGGATCTTCGTCATGCGCTCAGCAGCCAGCTCTCCAGCGCGGTAGTTGTCGGTGGCGATCTGCGCCACGTACTGCTCGGTGTCGATGCCGGAATCGAAAATGATCAGCGGAACGCCTTCGCGTGCCGCCCGTTCGACGACGCTGACCATCGCCTTGCGGTCGATCGGCGCGAGCGCGATCGCGTCGACGCGGCGGTTGATCATGCTTTCGACGATCTTAATCTGCCCGGTGAAATCGGATTCGGTCGCCGGACCGTTCCAGATCACGTCGAGGTTCTCCTCGCGTGCTGCGGCCACTGCGCCCGCATGCACGGACTGCCAGAACAGATGGGCGTTCCCTTTAGGGATTACCGCGATTGCTTTCTTTTGTGAGCGGTTGCAGGCGGCGGCCGCTCCGGCCATGGCGGCCAGCGCTCCGCGACGGGTGGTCAAAGTAGTATTCATTCGGGGAAATTTCGCGGGACTTGGATGTTCTGCCAGCCGTTTCCATCCAACGCATGCAGGAAATAGACGAGATCTTTCTTCTCGTCCGCAGTCAACTTCAGCCGCTTCATTTTTTCGTCCAGATTCTTGTTTGCCGTGCCACCCTTGTCGTAGAACTCGACCACGTCTTCGAGTGTCTTCATGCTGCCGTCGTGCATATAGGGGCCGGTGCGGGAGACATCGCGGAGCGTCGGCGTCTTGAACGCGCCCCAGTCCGCAGGATCCTTAGTGACCTCAAAGCGGCCCACGTCCGGGTTCGGCTGATCGATGTTGACGCCCAGGTTGTGATACGAGTTCGACGTAAAGTTGATGCCTTCATGGCAGGCATCGCATTTGCCTTTATTGAGGAAGACCTTTAGGCCGCGGATCTGGGCCGGTGACATGGCCTTCTTGTCGCCGGCTTTGTAGCGATCGTAGGGTGAATCGCCCGAAAGGACAGTCCGCTCGAAGGTGGCGATGGCCTTCACGATGTGGTCGATGCTGATATCCCGCGTGCCGTAGACCTTCTCGAACAGCGCCGCGTACCCGGGAATCGCTCGAATCTTCGAAACGCAGGCTGCGTGCGTATGGCCCATCTCGATCGGATTCTCGATCGGGCCTTTCGCCTGTTCCTCGAGCGTCGCCGCGCGGCCATCCCAGAACTGCGCCAGGCTATACGCCCGGTTGATCACCGTCGGCGCGGACCGCCGTCCGTTTGCTCCGTGGATCCCGGCGGAAGTGCGTGCGCCATCCGTAAACGCGAACTTCGGCGTATGACAGGTGGCGCACGAGATGTTGTCGTCTAAAGAAAGCCGCTGATCGAAATACAACAGCTTTCCCAGTTCGGCTTTTTCGGGCGTATACGGATTGTCCGCCGGAAACTCGATTGGCAGCAGTCCGAGCGGAATCTTGACGGTCGCCGTCCCCGGCGCCTCAGCTGCTTGCGCCAGGAGGACCGCCGCGAGGATCAGCAGCGCGTGCATTCGCCTACTTCTTCACGTAGCCGTGGACGTAGAGGGCATGATAACCGCCGAGCGACCACTCGGTGCCCGTGACTTCCATGATGTGGCTCGCATGGTCAGTGGCGGCATCGCGGAAGTTGGTCATGCCGTCGCGGCGCGGATCGTGCTCTTCTTCCATCAGCATGTAAAGCGTTCCATCGGCCGCCAGCAACCCGATCGGCTGGCCCGACTTGAAGCATTTCTGCGCGCAGGAGCGGTGCTTTTCACCGTGCTTGCCGATTTGCAGGTAGCAGGAGAAATCGACGATTTCACCCGTTACGGTCGCGGTCTTCGCGCCGGGATTCGGCTTCCCGTCCACCGCCGCGCCGATGGTCGTTGCCGACCAGGGCTGCATGGGCTTCTCGCCCAGCTTGCCCATAGGCGCCTTATAACTGCCGCCCTCGACGGCCATCTGAGGTTGCAGGATCTTCGAAGAGGACTTTTTCATGGGTTTGTCGTCCGCGAAGGCTGTCATTACGAGCGCGGCGGCAGCCGCTGAGGTGAGAAGAATTCGAGTCATCAACATGGTTGCTCCAGCATAGCGATTCTTAGGGGAACCTGGGTTCCCTTGGAGTAGATCCCGCCAAGGCCATAGTGTAGCGCGGTCCGCCCCAAATTGCGTGGCGATTCGCCGGAATCGCGGCTACAATGCGGCCATGATTCGCTACGTCCTTGCGCTGGCATTGGCAGTCAGGGCGCTCGCTGGCGTTCCAGAGGACCTGCAACGCATCGCGATCGGTCAGAAAATGATTGTTATCCTTCCCGATGGCCGCGAACACTGGGGCAGGCTGAGCCGCGCGGGTCCGGTGGATTTCGACCTGAACGACGACGCATCCAAACGGCGAATCACGTTCCGCTATGACGAGGTGCGAAAGGTTCTGAAAGGCTACGGCGGCCACACCCTCAACGGCGGCCGATCGCATGTTGGCCGCGCGCGTGTTATCGCGATTGCCGTCGTTGGAGCCTTGGTGGCTCTGGCCTTCTTCGCCGCTACGAGTCTCAAATAAGAGCGTGGCGGAGGGAGGCTTGTTACGATGAAAGCTCCCACCCATGTTCCGATTCGAAACCGCCGGCGAATCACACGGCGAATGCCTTGTCGCCACACTCACCGGATTGCCCGCCGGCATCCCGATCTCGACGGATGCCATCGACCGCGAACTGTGGCGCCGCCAACAGGGCTTCGGACGCGGTGGCCGCATGAAAATCGAAACCGACAAAGTCCATTTTGTTTCCGGAATCCGCCACGGCATCACCATCGGATCGCCGATCGCCCTGATCCTCGAAAACAAAGACTGGAAGAACTGGACAGAGGCGCTGCCCGTTGAGGACATCGACGGCGGCGAAGACAAGAAGAAGCGCGTCAACCGCCCGCGCCCCGGACACGCCGATCTCGCTGGCGCCATCAAGTACAACTTTGACGACGCGCGCTACATCCTGGAGCGCGCCAGTGCGCGGGAAACAACCGCGCGCGTGGCGGTCGGCGCAATTGCCAAGCAGTTCCTGGGTGTGTTCGGCATCGAGATTCTGAGCCACGTGATTCAGGTCGGCACGGAGAAGCTCGGGCGTGCATCGAGTTGGGAAGAGCTGCGGACCCTCGCGGCACGCGACGAAGTGCTGCTCGGCTGCGTCGATCCCGATGCCGAGCTGAAGATGAAGGAAGTCGTCGACGTCGCCTATCGCACCGGCGACACCGTCGGCGGCGTCTTCGAAGTGGTCGCCCACGGGCTTCCCGCCGGACTCGGTTCGCATATCACGTGGGATTCACGGCTCGACGGCAAACTGGCGCAAGCCATCGTCTCGATGCAGGCGGTAAAAGGCGTCGAAATCGGATTCGCCGAAGAAGGCTCCACCGCGTTCGGGTCGAAAGTCCAGGACACAATCCACTACAACAAGCCCGAGAAAGAGTTCCATCGCGGCGCAAATCGCGCGGGCGGAATCGAAGGCGGCATGACCAATGGCCAGGACGTGGTGGTCCGCGGGATGCTGAAGCCGATCTCGACGTTGCGGCGTCCGCTCGAATCCGTGGACCTCGACACGCGCGATCCGGCCCTCGCGGCCTACGAACGCAGCGACGTGTGCGTGGTGCCCGCGGCGGGAGTGATCGGCGAGGCGATGGTCGCGATCGTCCTCGCGCAGGCGTTCCTCGAGAAATTCGGCGGCGACTCCCTGGTGGAGACGCAGCGCAATTATCAGGGATACTTAGAACAGGTCCGGAATTTCTAGCCGGCGGTTTCGACTGCCGCACCGTTTAGCCCGAATCCGGCCCGATCCGTCCAAGTTGTGTAACGCCTTTGGGGAGCGCCGCGTAGGAACACTGTTGTAACAACGCAAGCATGAGGAACCAAGCATCAGGAGCTATGATTCATCCGATCGTCAAATACGGAGACCCGGTGCTCGAAACGCCCGGAGAGCTGATCACAAATTTCGATTCGCCCGAACTCCGCAAGTTGGTGGAAGACATGTTCGACACCATGTACGCGGCACGCGGCGTCGGCCTGGCCGCGCCGCAGGTTGGCGTCTCCAAGCGGCTGACCGTCATCGACACCACCAGCGGCGAGGATGCGACGCAAAAGTTCGTGCTGATCAATCCGGAAATCGTCAAGCGCGAAGGCTCGCAGACCGGCGAAGAAGGCTGCCTGAGCATCCCCGGATTCCGCGAGCAGGTGACGCGGGCGCAGAAAGTAACGGTTCGCGCCTTCGACGAAAAGGGCGAACAGCGCGAATACATCGGCGAGGATCTCCTCGCCCGCGCCTTTGAGCACGAGACGGACCACCTGAACGGCGTCCTGTTCATCAGCCACATCAGCCCGCTGAAGCGCGACCTGATCCGGCGAAAAATCAAGAAGCTCGTCAAACTCGGCGAGTGGACCTAAGGCTGAGAAGTGCGTCTGGTGTTCATGGGTACACCCGCATTCGCGGTTCCGACGCTCGAAGCGCTTGTGGCGGCGGGCTACGAGATCGCCGCGGTATACACGCAGCCCGATCGTCCCAAAGGCCGCGGACAGGCTCTTGCGCTGTCGCCAGTTAAAGAAGCCGCACTGCGGCTTGGCCTTCCGGTCGAACAGCCCGAACGCGTACGGCGGCCCGAGATCGTCGAGCAGTTGCGCGCAACGAAGGCGGACGCGATGGTCGTCGTCGGCTACGGGCAGATCATTCCGCAGTCCGTGATCGATCTCGCGCCCAAAGGCATTATCAACGTCCACGGATCGCTGCTGCCGAAATATCGCGGAGCGGCTCCCATCCAATGGGCGATCGCGCGCGGCGAATCGAAGACCGGTGTCACGACCATGAAGATCAACGCGGGCCTCGATACCGGCGACATGCTCCTCAAGTGGGAAACGGAGATCGGTGCCGAAGAGACGGCAATCGAGCTAGGCGTCCGCATGGCGGAGGCGGGAGCAAAACTCCTGATCGAGACGCTCGCGCGAATCGACGAGATCGTACCGCAAAAGCAAAATGACGCCGAAGCGACCCTCGCTCCGATCCTGAAAAAGGAAGACGGCCTCATCGACTGGGCGTCGAGCGCAGGCGAGATTCACAATCGGATTCGCGGGTTTCAACCCTGGCCGGGTGGCTACACGACGTTCCGCGGAGCGCGATTCAGCATCGCGTCCGCGCGCGTCGCCGAAGGATTCGGTGAGCCGGGCGTGCTGCGGGTCGAAGGAAAGCGGCTCTATGCAGGGTGCGGCGTACAGCGGCTCGAGTTGATCGAAGTGCAGCCGGAAGGCAAGAAGCGGATGCCGGCGGCTGCGTTTCTGAATGGCTATCCGGCGGCGGAAGGAGAAAGGCTCGGGCTATGAATTTGCCAAAAGGATTTCGGTATGGCGCGGTCTACGCGGGTATCCGCAAGGTGGCCAAGCCGGACCTGGCTCTGATTGTTTCGACCGAACCCGCCTCCGCGGCGGCGGTCTTCACCACGAACCGCGTCCAGGCGGCGCCGGTAACGCTGGCGCGCAAGCATCTCGCGGCGAACAAGGGCCACGCCACTGCGATTCTCGTCAACGCCGGAAATGCCAACTGCGCGACGCGCACAGGCGCGGCGGTCGCTCTTGAGTCTTGCAAGGCGGCGGCGCGCGCATTGGGCCTGAAGCCCGCGGACGTACTTCCCGCTTCGACCGGCGTCATCGGCGTCG
>JBDTTK010000122.1:0-8663 GCA_039930685.1 Bryobacteraceae bacterium
GTCGGAAAGCACGGCTTGCGCCGCGACACTCATGCTCGCCTCCACAACGCCTTCTCGGCTGAATCCGCAGGATGCAGTCGAAAAAGCTCAATCAGTACATAAAGCGACATCGCGATATTCCCCAAGCCCATAATTAGAACAAACCAAAGCGCCCGCGCAACCACAGTCCGCTCCTTGTAGGCCACCCATACATAGAAAGTCAGAAAACCAAAATAGGCATCCCATAGCGTCGCCCAAGCCCACGGATTCCCCGAAAAAGAGGCCTGCCAGAGCGGCACCTCAAGACTCGTTCGCACCGTCATCACAATCATCCATACGAAGATCGCGCCGAAGAGGATTTTAAGTGCCGTTTTTGTGTCCATTCCGATTCGCTCCGCCCCCTTATCCCCTCACGCAGCCCTCTTTGTGAAGCACGTCACAATCCAGAGGCCGCCGCTCGTACGTTATTACGGTTGCGTGTATTAAAGTGATTCCGCCGGACGTGCTGAGGGCAGAAGATTTCTCTCCGCAGGCCGCGGCAGGCATCTATTAGGTGGAGCGTTAATTCCGGTCTTAGTCCGTCTTGACGTCCCAAATGAGTAACCCGATGCGTTGGACAGCGAACTTTAAGAATTACCGGATGGGCGGCGTGGGATTCTTCATCGCCCTGCACGCGGCAGCTATCGGCGTTTTCTTTTCTCCATTCTCCTGGTCGCTGGTGGCGCTACTGATTGCAAGCTACGGACTCCGCATGTTTGGAGTCACCGGCGGATACCACCGCTACTTCTCCCATCGCAGCTACAAACTCGGCCGCGTCGCCCAATTCTGCATGGGCTTCCTGGCGCAGACATCGGCCCAAAAAGGCATCCTCTGGTGGGCAGCGAACCACCGCCAGCATCATCGCCACTCGGACCAGGAGCACGACATCCATTCGCCCTGGACCAAGGGCTTCTGGTGGTCGCATGTCGGCTGGGTCCTCTCGAATGAGCACGACGAGTACGATCCGAAGGCGATCGCGGACTTCGCCAAGTTCCCGGAGCTGCGCTGGCTGGACAAATGGCATTGGGTCCCCACGGTGATCTACGCCGCCGCCGTGCTGGCAATCGGCGGCTGGCCGGCATTCTTCTGGGGCTACGTGCTCTCGACGGTGCTCCTCTATCACGGAACCTTCGCCATCAATTCCATCTCTCACCTGTGGGGATCGAAACGCTTCCCGACCGGAGACGAGAGCAGGAACAACTTCGTCCTCGCGATCGTCACCCTGGGCGAAGGCTGGCACAACAATCACCATTTCTCGGTCGGAAGCTGCCGGCAGGGCTTCCTGTGGTGGGAGATTGACATCACCTACGCCGTTATCAAGGCGATGAGCTGGCTGCGCATCGCACGCGACATTCGCCCACCGCGCCTGCCCCGAACTCGCGACGCGTTCAAACCTGGCGTCACAGCGGTCGACTGCCCGTGAAACGCATCGCAGTCATCGGCAGCGGAATCGCCGGCCTTTCCGCCGCCTACCTCCTGTCCCGAAAGCATGAGGTCACTCTCTTCGAGAAGGACCCGCGAATCGGCGGCCACACGCATACGCACACAGTCGAGACCTCTCGCGGACTGCTGCCCATCGATACCGGCTTCATCGTCCATAACGACCGCACCTACCCTAATCTGATCCGCCTGTTTGCCGAGCTCGGCGTAAAGACCGCGCCGTCCGACATGTCGTTTGGCATCACTTGCCACGCGACCGGCTACGAGTGGTCCAGCCGCGGACTCTCCGGCTTCTTCGCCCAGCGCTCGAACCTCTTCAAGCCGTCCCATTACCGCCTGTTCCGCGAGATGGTCCGCTTTAATCGGACCGCCCCTTTGCTCCTCGAAACGCCGGACGCCGAAGACCTGACTCTCGGCGATTGGCTGGCGCAGCATGGCTTCGCCGACGAGCTCGTGGAGTTCTATCTCGTCCCCATGGCCGGGGCCGTTTGGTCCACGTCGCCGGATGCGATGATGCGCTTCCCCGCCCTGACTCTCATCCGCTTCTTCGAGAACCACGGATTCCTGGGGCTGAACACGCATCCGAAATGGCGCATCGTCGAAGGTGGTTCGAGCGCGTACATCGACCCCATCACCGCGCCGTTTGCGGATCGCATCCATTCTGGGGTCGACGTCCGGCTTCGGCGTCACGACAATGGGGTCGAGCTCACCGCGAATTCCGCTGGCCGCAACCCGCGCACGGACACCTTCGATGACGCCGTCCTGGCCTGCCACGGCGACCAGGTCCTCGGCATCCTCGACGACCCCACCGATCTCGAGCGAGACGTCTTCGCCAACTTCCGGACGAATCTCAACGAGACTTGCCTGCACACCGACGTGGCTCTGCTTCCGCGCCGCTCCGACGCGCGCGCCTCCTGGAACTACAACGTCAACCTCGACGGAAACAATAAGAGCGCGGTGACGGTCACGTACCACATGAACCGACTGCAATCACTCGGCGTCCCGGAACCCTACTGCGTAACACTGAACGCCAACGGCTCCGTCAACCCGGCGAAGGTCTTGCGGCGCATGACCTACGAGCATCCGCTCTACACCTGCGAAGCCGTTCGCTCGCAGGACCGTTGGGCCCAAGTTTCCGGCCCCAACCGAACGCATTTTTGCGGAGCATACTGGCTCTACGGATTCCACGAGGATGGATTCAATTCAGCCATCCGTGTGGCCAACCATCTCGGAGTCGCATGGTGACGGCCGCCCCTCAACCCGAAAATGCCGTGTACCTCGGCTGGATTCGCCACCGGCGGTTCGCGCCTCGCGAGCATCGCTTTACCTATCCGGTGTTCTTCTCCTTTCTAGACATCGACAAGCTGCCGGCGCTGATGTCCGCATCGAAGCTGACGAGCTATAACAGGTTCAACTGGGCGTCCTTCGACGAGCGGGACCATTTTGGCGATCCCGCCTCGCCACTCCGCGCGCGCCTGATTGCCGACGCCGCGAAACATGGAATCACCCTGCCCGATGGGCCGATTTTCCTGCTCACTCACCTGCGCTACTTCGGCTACTGCTTCAACCCGGTCTCGTTCTTCTACTGCTACGACCGCTCGGGCGTCCTCAAGACCGTCCTCGCCGAAGTCAACAATACGTTCAACGAGACGCACAACTACTGGCTCGACACGTCTGTGGAACAGCCGCATCCAAACAGCAAGCACTACCGGACGCCCAAAGTCTTCCACGTATCGCCCTTCCTTGACCTGAAGATGGACTACGAATGGGTCTTCACCCATCCTGGCGACAAACTCACGGTCCACATGACCAACTTCGACCGCGCCGGCGATCAGCACCGCACGCTGTTCGACGCCACCCTTCGCCTCGACGACCGGCGTCCGTGGAATGCGCGCGAGATCCGGCGCGCACTGTTCCTCCATCCTTGGATGACTGCCAAGGTCACCCTTCTGATTCACTGGCAGGCGCTCCGGCTGTGGCTCAAGGGCGTACCGGTGGTCACGCACCCCGCGCGTCAAACGCCGCCGCTGCCGCATGACGCCGTCTCCCGAGCACGGCCATAAATGAGGGATCCCCGATGAATTACCAAAAGCTTTTCTTGACGTCGCTCAACCAATTCCAGGAGGGCTGCCTCACAGTGGACTATGCCGGCGAGCGGCACGTTTTCGGTTCGCCGGAAGCAGAACTCCAAGCCACCGCCCTCGTCCACGACGAACGTTTTTTCCGCCGGGCAGTCCTTGATGGCGACATCGGACTCGGGGAGTCCTACATGGCGGGCGAGTGGTCCTCTCCGGATCTGACCAACGTGATCCGCATCGCGGTCCGCAATCTGAAACACCTCGAATCCGGCAGCCGCATCACGGCCGCCATCAGCCGCCTGCTGAACATGTGGCGTCATCGGAAACGCTCGAACACTGTCGACGGAAGCCGGGAAAACATTCATGCGCACTACGACCTGTCGAACGACTTCTTCCGCCTGTTCCTCGATCCGTCAATGATGTACTCCTGTGGGTTCTACGCGGGCGAAAACGACACACTCGAAGAGGCGCAGTTCGAGAAGCTCGACCGCATCTGCCGCAAACTCCGGCTGACGCCTGCCGACCATGTTCTCGAGATTGGCACCGGCTGGGGCGCATTCGCCCTTCATGCGGCGCGGCATTACGGCTGCCGGGTCACCACCACGACCATCAGCCGCGAGCAACACGACTACGCGCAGGGTCTGTTCGCCTGCTCGCCGGAAGGATCCCGCATCACGCTTCTCCTCGAGGACTACCGCAAGCTCGAAGGTCAATACTCCAGGATCGTCTCGATCGAAATGTTCGAGGCCGTCGGACTGCAGTTCTACGACGACTTCTTCGGCGCGTGCGACCGGCTACTCGCACCCGATGGCTCCATGCTCTTACAGTCGATCACCATGAACGAGCACAAATGGACGGCTTATCGGAAGCAAACCGACTGGATTCAGAAGTACATCTTCCCCGGCTCAGAGCTCGCGTCCGTCTCCGAGATTCTGCATTCGCTGCGCCGCGCGACGAAGCTCTCCCTCTTCCATCTCGAAGATATCGGAGCGCACTACGCACGCACCCTCGCCGAATGGCGGCGCCGGTTTCGCGCCGAAGAAGCCCGCGTCCGTGCCTTGGGCTTCGACGACACCTTCCTGCGGATGTGGGACTACTACCTGTCCTACTGCGAAGCGTCTTTCGCCGAGCGTCACATTGGCGACGTGCAGGTCGTGCTTGTCAAGAACGGAACGCAGCAGCCCTTATACGGCGAGCCTTGGGGCGCGGCGAAGTCTGCCGCACAGGCACGCGCTTAGCCTACTCGAGCGCCTCGCCGAGCTTCACTTTAATGGTCTGCGACTTCTTGGCGCGGTAGATGGTCACCTCGATCGGATCGCCCGGGCGTTTCTTCGACAGTGCTCTGACAATTGCATCCGTCCGGTCGACCGTTTTGCCATCGAGCGCGGTAATCAGATCGCCGCCCACGCCGATCTCCGCATTGCCGATGACCACCATCTGACGGGGACCCCGCAGTCCGGCCTCTTCAGCCGACGAGCCGCGTGCCACATTCTGGATCAGCAGCCCGCCGGTCGAAGGCAGTTCCAGTGCTTCGGCAAACTCGCCGGTAATGTACACGACCGAAACGCCAAGCCGCGGACGGCCGAAGCTCTTGCCCGATCGGTAATCTTCGAGCATCGCCTTGGCCCGATTGATCGGCATCGCGAAACCAATTCCCACGCTGCCGCCGTTCGGACCATAGATTGCCGTGTTGATGCCGACCACGCTCCCCTGAGAGTCGAGCAGCGGACCGCCGCTGTTGCCCGAATTGATGGACGCATCCGTCTGGATCATGCCTTCCAGCGTCTGATTGTTTTCCGTCGGAATGTCGCGCCCGAGAGAACTCACGATTCCCGTTGTAAGCGTCCCCGAGAACCCGAACGGATTCCCGATCGCCAGCACTTTCTGTCCAACCTGCAGCCGGTCCGAATCTCCGAGTTTCAATACCGGAAGCTTCTTGCCCGGCTTGATCTGGATTAATGCCAGGTCGTTCTGCCGGTCCCGCACTAGGATCTCGGCCTTGTAGCGGCTACCATCGATCAGCGCGACTTCGACCTGATTGGTGCCTGAGACAACGTGGAAATTGGTCAGGATGCGGCCGTCGTCGTTCAGAATAAACCCCGAACCGATTTCGCGGGTCGCTTGGGGTTGAAAGAAGAAATCGCGCCGGTAAACCGTCGACGTGATAAATACGGTCGCTGGACTCGCCAGCTTGTAGATGTCGATATTGTTGACTTCGTCGCTCGACAGTCCAGCTGTACGAGCCACGTCGGGCTCCGACCACAGCTTGCCCATTTGGGCCATCGGGCGCCCAAGCTTCTTCCAATCCAACCCGGACCGCGAGGTCACAAACCAAAATCCGCCAACAAGCACGCCGGCAATCACAAGTGTCCTGAATTTCATCGAAATCTACTCCGCGTGAATCGTTAAGTCGCCCGACCCCTTCTCATCCGCCAGCTTCCGAAGCTCCCGGTAGACTGCTTCCGTTTGCCTGAGCGTATTCTCCTTCGACCCGGATGTGTCGATCACGAAGTGCGCGAACCTGGTTTTTTCCCGTAGCGGCATTTGGCGCGCCAATCGGTCCATCACGCTTTCGCGGCTCGCACCGTCCCGATGCATGGCGCGCTCAATCTGCTGCTCTTCCGTGCAGACGGCCACGATCATGCGGTCGAACTTCTTGTAGCTCCCTGTCTCTATTAATATCGCAGCCTCGTGGACGGCGATGCCATCCGGGTGCACCGCCGCGAACGCCTGTTCCATAGACGCGCCGCGCGCGCGGACGGGAGGATGCACGATGCGGTTCAAAACCTCGAGCCGCTCCGGTTTGCCAAAAACGAGCGCGGCGAGCGCTTTCCGGTCGATCGTGCCATCAGCCAGCAGAACCTCGCGACCGAATTCGGCGACCGTGGCATCGTAGGCCTCCGCCCCCGGAAGCAGGACTTCATGACCGAGCTTATCGGCCTCGACGAGCAGGCAGCCCAGTTCCTCAAGCGCGTGCCCGACGAAGCTCTTCCCGCTGGCCAGTCCGCCTGTTAGCCCGACCTTCAGCACAAATGAGATTCCGCGAGCGCCACCGTATTCGCCATCAGCATGGCGATCGTAAGCGGACCGACTCCGCCCGGAACCGGCGTGTAGGCTCCCGCGATCCGCTCCATGTCGGCAGGCATCACGTCGCCGACCAGGACGCTGCCCTTCTTCGCGAATTGCTCGGACTTGCCGATGCCTGCCGCCTCTTCCGCCGTAAACAATCGATTCATACCGACGTCAATGACGGTGGCGCCAGGCCGGATGTGTTCCTCGCGGATCATGGCAGGCCGGCCGATGGCCGCCACCAGGATGTCCGCGCGGCGGCATTCCTCCGCCAGGTTCGGCGTCTTCGAATGGCAGATGGTCACTGTCGCACTCTTGTGCAGCAGCATTAGCGCCATCGGCTTGCCGACGATATCGCTGCGGCCCACAACCACCGCGTGTTTGCCGGAAATCGGAATCTCGTACCGCCGCAGCATTTCCATGATGCCCGCCGGAGTGCACGCGCGAGGCGCAGGACGGTTTGCGACCAGATAGCCGACGTTCGTCGGATGGAAGCCGTCCGCGTCCTTGTCGGAAGCGACCGCTTCGAGGACCCGCCGCGAATCCACCTGCGCCGGAAGGGGCATCTGCACCAGGATGCCGTCGATGTCCGGACGCCGGTTTAGATCCGCGACGAGCGCCAGCAGTTCCTCGGTCGTGATCGTGTCTGGAGGCGTGATCTTTTCACTGAAGATCCCCAACTCGCCGCAGGTCTTGACTTTGTTCCGGACGTAGATCTCTGAACCCGGATCGTGTCCCACCAACACGACGGCCAATCCGGGAGGCCGCCCTTTGGCCGCGAGCGCCGCAATCCGCGGTTTCAATCCTTCGAGGAGTTGCAGCCGTACGGCCGCGCCATCCAGCACGATCCCCATCTACGCCGCCACCTCCAGCGTGGTCTTCCGGTACCGCGACCGGTACACCGCCGCTCCCGTCAGGCAGGTGACGATCGCCGCAATCGAAATATATGGTTTGAACTGGACGCCGACGAGAATCAGCCAGCCTCCAATCAGCAGGAACACGACCGGAATTAGCGGCCACGCGAAGCTCACGACCCGCAGCTTCCGCCAGCCTTCGCGCTTGCGGAACCGGAACAGCGACAACACCGACATGCAGGCAAAGAAGTTCAATGTAAATCCGATGTAGACCACCAGTTGCGGAAACGGAGTCGCAGTCAGCAGGATCGTGCAGATCCCCTGCGCCGCGATCGCGTACACAGGCGTTCGCCAACGCGGATGCACTTTGGCGGCGCCGCGAAGAAACGCCCCGTTCGTGGCCATGGCGTAATAGACGCGCGGACCGATCGTCACCATGGCATTCACGGTGGACATCAACGACACCGCCATCAGACCAGCGAACAGTCCTGCGACACCAGGTCCGAACAGCCGGGAGGACGCGAGCGCACCGACCGCCGTGACTCCCTTCATCTCTTCCGCCGGGACCGCGTAGAAGAACACAAGATTCAGCGCAAGATACAGAAGCGCGACCAATCCCGTGCCGAACGCCAGAGCAATTGGAAGCGTCTTCGCGGGCTGCCGGACCTCTTCCGCGACATACGTCGCCGCGTTCCAACCTGAATATGCCACGTAGATCCAGAACAGGCTGAGGGCGAACTGTACCGTCAGCGGATTGGTGCTGGTGCGCACCGCGGACTGCGACAGATGCGCCCAGTCTCCGGTACCGAAGGCGAGTCCAAAGACAATGAACGCCGCCATCACGACAACCTTGAAGCCGGTCAGCAGGTTCTGGACGCGAGCGACACGCCCTACGCCAAAGAAGTTGAGGATCGAGAACAGCGCCACCAGCGTGGAAGCGATGATCTGCGGCCAGCCGAAACTCAGCGTCCATTCGCCGGAGCCGAGCCGGAACCACGCGTTGCCCTGCTTGGCTTCTGCGAAGAAGTACCCGATATAGTCCGAAAATGCGAGCGCGGATGCCGCAATCGGGGCCGAGAAACCGGCGAAAAAGGAAACCCATCCCGCCACGAATCCCCACGTCGGACCAAACGCCCGCGTGAGGTAAACATACTCACCGCCGGAACTCGGCAGATTGATGCCCAGTTCCGAATAGCAAATCGCG
>JBDTTK010000123.1:0-8636 GCA_039930685.1 Bryobacteraceae bacterium
ACCGGGTTCAGCTTCTTGTCATCGAAGCCTTGTGGATTCGGATTGTAGCCGTGGCAGTACACGACCAGTCCACCGTTCCATTTTTCAGGGACGTCGATGCGGAATTTCGCACCGTTGATGTCGCCGAGTTCGGTTCTCCCCTCAGCGAAGGCAAGAAGGGGCAACAGACAGAGTAAACCCAGGAGTCGTTTCATAGCTTGCGAGTATTGTAGCGCCGGGGCGCTCCTATTTTTTGGATGCGTAACGCGCGGCACGGGAAATCGGCGACAATGCCACCTATGGCAACCGACTCCGCTCTCACCCGTCGATTGTTTGTGCAGGCCGCCGCGGCGGCCGCGTCCGTCTCACAGGTTCGCGCCGGCGTCGACGCGGCGGACCGCAAGGCGTTTCAGACCGAGATCGAAAAGCATCACGACGAAAACGTGAAGCGCCTGCAGGACTGGATCCGGCTGCCGTCGATCGCCGCCGAGAACCGGTCGATGAAAGAAGGCGCGCAGCGCATGATGGAGCTGTGCCGCGCGGCCGGATTCGGCGCAGTGACGGAGATTCCGACGGGCGGGCATCCGGGGGTGTTCGCGACTCTCGACGCAGGCGCGCCGCGATCGATCGGCATCTACTTCATGTACGACGTGAAGCAGGCGGATCCGGCGGAGTGGTCGTCGCCGCCGTTTGAAGCAAAGCTGGTCGACAAGCCGGGTGTCGGCAAGGTGGTGATGGGGCGGGGCGCGACGAATCAGAAGGGTCCGGAGGCGGCGTTCCTGGCGGCGCTGCACGCGTTCAAGCAGACGGGCAAGAAACTGCCGGTGAATCTGGTATTCGTGGCGGAGGGCGAGGAAGAGATCGGGTCGCCACATTTCCTCGACATCGTGCACAAGCCGAACGTTCTCGCCGCGCTGCAGAAATGCGATGCCGTGTTCCTGCCGATGATGATGCAGTCGCTGGGGGGCGGTGTCCAGATCAATCTTGGCGCGAAGGGCGTCATTGAGCTGGAACTGGTGTCGACCGGCGAGCACTCGAAGCGGGGTCCGAGCCATGATGTCCATTCGAGCGAAGAGGCGCGCATCGACAGTCCGGCGTGGCGGCTGATTCAGGCGCTTTCGACGCTCGTGAAGGAGGACGGCCACACGCCCGCGATCGACGGCTACTTCGACAAGGTCCGCCCGCTGACTGCGGAGCAGAAGGCTCTCATTCGCGAGGCGGCGAAGCGGCAGAACGAGGCGGCGGTAAAGAAGCAGCTCGGGATCGAGCGCTGGGTGCACGGCGTGGACTTCCTCGAGTCGCTCGAGTTGTTGGCCTCGAAGCCGACAATCAATATTGAGGGTCTGGTCGGCGGATATACAGGTCCGGGCGGGAAGACGATTCTGCCGCATCGCGCGGTGGCGAAGCTGGATCTGAGGCTGGTTCCGGACATGACGGCGAAGGGCACGCTCGCGCTGCTGAAGGCGCATCTGGCGAAGCGCGGGTTTGGCGACATCGAGGTCAACATGACGGGCGGATACGATCCGACCACGACGGCGTCGTCGTCCTCGCTGATTCGCGCGGCGCAGGCGGTGTACAAGAACGCGGGGCTCGATCCGGTTCTGTGGCCGCGGCTGGCGGGTTCGTGGCCAGGGTATGTGTTTACAGGCGCTCCGCTGAACAAACCCGCGGGGCATTTCGGATTGGGACACGGGTACGGGGCGCATGCGCCGGATGAGTACTGCCTGATCGAGTCGAAGATTCCGAACGTACGAGGGTTCGACGGGGCGGTCGGGTCGCATGTGGATTACCTGTACGAGCTGGCGTCGATCTAGGATGATCTGAATCGGCTCGGCGTCCTAATAGCCGCAGAGGCAGAGAGTAATATGAAGCTATGAGCACCTTTGCTCCGATAGCGGTGGGGGAGTATCTCCGGTCGACGGAGAAGCCGAACCGCGAGTATCGGGACGGAATGCTTTATCCCAAGCCGATGCCCACGAAGTTGCATGCCCTCATCCAGCGAGCTCTGATGATGCTGCTGCAGAAGCAGGGCGCTCCGTCGTTTCCGGAACTCACGCTGTGCGTATCGCCAACGAAATATCTGATTCCCGACATCGTCGTTGCGGATGACTTTCCGGGACCGTATCCGACGGAACCGGTGCGGCTTTGCTGTGAGATTCTCTCCCCGGAGGACCGTCTCGGCACCATGCTTGCCAAGTGCGAGGAGTATCACGCTTGGGGTGTACCGTTCTGCTGGGTGATCGATCCGGTGAAGCGGGCCGCGTGGGAGTATCATGCCAGCGGCGAACCCGTTCATGTCAGCGAAACGCTTCGGGCGGGCGGCATCGCGGTCAACGTCGCTGAGCTGTTTTCTGCTCTGGACAAGTAACATCTCCAGCGAAAGACGGCTGCCGCGTTCCTTGACTAATCCGGCGATCCCTTATGCGGCGCCCAAAATCGTAACCACACTCGTTGCGCCGGAGCCGCCTAGGTTTTGCGCCAGACCGATCTGGTTGTTCTTCACCTGCCGCTCGCCCGCTTCGCCGCGGATCTGCCAGACGAGGTCGCAGATCTGACCGACTCCGGTTGCTCCGACCGGGTGCCCTTTGGCCTTCAGGCCGCCGCTGGTGTTGATGGGGCGCTCGCCGGTGAGGGTGGTGTGGCCGGCGGCGACGTAGGGTCCGCCTTCGCCTTTCGGGCAAAAGCCGAGGTCCTCGCCGGCGACGATTTCGGCGATGGTGAAGCAGTCGTGGAGTTCGGCGAACTGAATGTCCTTCGCTGTGAGGCCGGCCATTTTGTATGCCTTTGCGGCGGATGTCGCGACGGCTCGCAGGGTGGTGATGTCGTCCTTTTCGTCGAGCGCGAGCATGTCGGAGGTCTGCGCGATTCCGAGGACACGGGGGCAGAGTTTGCTGGTGAACTCTGCTGCGCGTTCCAGGGGACAGATGACGACGGCGGCCGCGCCGTCCGAGACGAGCGAGCAGTCGTAGACGGTGAGAGGTTCGGCGATCGGCTTTCCGGCGAGGGCCTGCTCCATCGTAATGACTTTTTTCATGTGCGCCAGCGGGTTTTTGGCGCCGTTGGCGTGGTTCTTGACGGCGACGGCGGCGAGGTGTTCGCGCGTGGTGCCGTATTGGTGCATGTGCCGGCGGGCAATCATGGCGAACAAGGCAGGGAAGGTTCCGCCGACCTTGACCTCGCCGCCGAGGTCGCCCGCACCGGCAAGGATCTCGGTAACGACCGGGGTTGGCTGGGAGGTCATCTTTTCGACGCCTTCCACGAGGACGATGTCGTGGAGTCCGGCTCCGACGGCCGAGACGGCGTGGTAGAACGCGCTTCCGCTCGAGGCGCAGGCGGCCTCAAAGCGGGTGGCCGGGACGCCGGAGATGCCGAGTCCGCTGGCGATGAACGGCGCGAGGTGGTTCTGGCCGACGAAGGAGGGGCCGGCGAAATTGCCCAGGTAGAAGGCTTCGATCTGATCGGGACGAACGCCCGCATCCATGAGGGCGGCCTGGCCGGCCTCGACGGCCAGCGACTTAATGTCCCGGTCCGCGAACGCCCCGAAGGCGGTTTTGCCGACGCCAATTACGGCTACAGGTCTCATATATCATTAAGATAACGCGGGTCAGCCCGCGAAGATAGCTCGGGTCGGTCTGGGGTGCGCGAGGAAATCGCCGCCGCTGCCGATAGAAACCTATGCACGCTTCTTGTGCCGTCGTCGTCTCCCGTTATGTAGCGGTATGGCTGCAGTGGCGACACATCTACGGGGGGCTATGAGCGAGGCCGATCAACTCGGGCAGGCCGGTTTTCGCCCAGCGGATGCCGCCGCCGCCGAAGCCCAGAATCGATTCATTGCCGAGAACATGCGGCGCGTGTTCCTGGTGATCTACCGCATGGTGGGGAACGTCGCCGACGCCCAGGATCTGACCCAGGAGGCCTTCATCAAGGCGCTCCAGCGTCAGGATCAGCTTAAGGATCTGGATAAGGCCGCGCAATGGCTGTCGCGGATCGCCTCAAACACCGCCATCGATTTCCTGCGCCGGCACGGCCGCGTTAATTTCTGCGAGATCGATGAAGTTGCCGAGCCGCTCACCTCGCCTGCAGCCTCCCCGGAGCAAGAAGTGCTGCGCACGGAGCGACGGGAAATGCTGGACGCCGGGCTACGCCGCCTGACCGAGCGGGAGCGGACGGCCCTGTTGCTGCGCGATGTCGAGGGGATGGACGCCGAAGAGGTGGCCCAGCACCTCGGCTGCTCGAAGGCGACCGTACGATCGCATATCGCCAACGGCCGCGTGAAATTCCGCCAGTTTCTGGAACGGAGGAAAACGGTATGACGAGCCGCCATCCTTCCGAGATTGATCTAGCTCTGTACTCCAGTGGCGACCAGGCGATGTACGAGCGCCTGAAAACGGCGCTGCATGTCCGCCGCTGCGCCCATTGCTCCGGACGCGTTGTAGCCTATCGCGGCGACGGCGAAGTAGTCAAGAACGTTTCGCTCACGATGCCTTCCAGTGTTGATTGGGAGCGTTTGTCCGAGGAGATGACCGGCAATATTCACGTTGGCCTCGCAGCGGGCGAATGCGTCGGGCCAGTGCATTCGAATGTAAAGCAAGTGGCTCGCGGCGGGATGGGCTGGCAGAAGGGGTTGGTCTTCGCAGGTTTGGGCATCGTGATGCTCGGAGCCTGGTGGTTGAACACGGCTTCCGTCGAAACCACCGCGATGGGCCGCATAGGCCGCGCGTTGTGGACCGGAACTCCGGTGGCGATGCTCGCCGATCCCGGCGTCAGCGTGGAAGCTTCACCCGGGGGCGTGGTCGTGAAGGAAAACGGAAGTTCAATGGCGCTGACCTCTTCGGGCAGCCGCCCGGTTGCGGTGTCGGTCAGCTTGCAGGGCGCGGCCCGCGCCCGTTACATGGATGACGACACGGGTCAGATGACGATTACGACTGTGTACGTGCAGTAGCCTGCTGTTAGGAAAACGATGCTTCGCAAGATTTCCATCCTGAGTCTGTTGGCGGCCGGCGCGCTGGTCGCGCAGCCGGATCCGCGCGGCTCCATCAAGGTGGATCTCCCTAAGGACTCGCCGATTTCCGTGCTAAACGCCGGTTGGGGCGAATCCTCGACGGCCGTTCGCGGAGGCGCGATGGTCCTCGATCTGCGCACCGCCCTGACATTGCGAAATTCTTCGCAGCGCCGGATTCGCAGCGTGACGCTGCTGGTGCAGGCTCAGGAAGTGACGCCGGGCGGCAAAGCATCGGTTTCCGTTCCATCGCTCGACATCGGCCCCGGTGAGACGTTCCCGGTCAAGATCGACCTGCGCCTTCTGCGGCCGGTTTCGAATGGCGCCGGTCCCCTGGTCCAGGTCGCGCTCGACGGCGTGCTTTTCGACGACCTCAGTTTTTTTGGCGCGAATCGCCTGAACTCCCGGCGGTCGATGACCGTGTGGGAACTGGAAGCGCGGCGAGATCGCAAATTCTTCAAGGCTGTGCTTGAGAAGTCCGGACCCGACGGCCTACAGAAGGAAGTCTTCACTGCCCTGGCGCGCCAGGGTGAGCGGCCTCTTCCCGGTGTCCAGTCCGTAAGGGGAAGGTCGACCAATATCGAACCGGAGCGCGATCTTCAGATCGCATTCCTAAAGGTTCCTGAGTCGCCGATCGAACCCATGGAAGGCTTCGCGAAGGCGTCTTCGAGCGAGGTGCACGCGCCGCGGCTCGAGGTTCGCAACCGTTCCGACCGACCCGTCCGCTATCTGGAGATGGGTTGGATTCTTAAGGATCCGACAGGCAGGGATTTTCTGGCGGGCACCGCTCCGGCGGATGTCCAGCTTGCTCCCGGTGCGACCGGCTCCGTCTTGCAAGACACCACTCTCCGCGTTCCGGATCGGTCCACGGTGGGTGGGATGACGGGCTTCGTCAGTTCGGTCGAATTTCAGGACGGAACCTTTTGGATTCCGAGCCGTGCCGCTTTGGCGGACGCGCAGCTCAGCCGGGTTGTCGCTCCATCACCCGAGGAGCAGCGGCTGCTGCGGATCTACAGCAAGAAGGGCATCAAGGCCCTTGTTGAAGAGCTTAAGAAGTTCTAGTCGATCGGGTTCCCCTCACTAATTTCAATCGTTGCAAGCGCCGCATCTCTACGCACACCTCCGTGCGCACTTCTATTATTAAAAATAGTTAATCATATGGTGAACGATTCTTAATACTTGCTATACTCCAAGTTTCCGCCTTGAGTGCCTATGCCGAACACCCAGCAAGTACCCTCCGCTACACCTGTCTCCTTTTCTCTTCGAGATGATCTTTCGGCCGGACTGGTCGTCTTTCTCGTTGCTCTGCCGCTGTGCCTGGGGATTGCATTGGCATCCGGCGCGCCGCTATTTTCCGGAATCATCGCGGGAATCGTCGGTGGAACCGTAGTCGCGATGCTGT
This sequence comes from Bryobacteraceae bacterium, assembly GCA_039930685.1. Lineage (GTDB taxonomy): Bacteria > Acidobacteriota > Terriglobia > Bryobacterales > Bryobacteraceae > JBBQWZ01. The sequence goes on from JBDTTK010000123.1 coordinate 6,381, forward strand.
CCGGTTCACAGGTCAGTGTGGCTGGGCCGGCTGCCGGGCTTGCGGTGATCGTTGCCACGGCCATTCAACACTTAGGCCGGTACGAGGTATTCCTAGCCGCCGTGGTTCTCGCCGGCGTGTTCCAGATGATCCTGGGTCTACTGCGGCTGGGTGTCATCGGCGACTACGTCCCGAATTCCGTAATCAAGGGAATGCTGGCGGCAATCGGGATTGTCATCTTTCTCAAGCAGATTCCTCACGCGCTCGGGAGGGACAAGGACTTCGAAGGGGATTTCGGGTTCTTGGGCGCTTCGGGTGACAACACGCTTACCGACATTCTGTCCGCGATCTGGAGTGCGACACCGGCCGCGCTCCTGATTGCGATTGTCTGTCTCGCGATTCTTCTGGTCTGGGAACGGCCGCAACTCCGTAAGTTTGGCTTTGTCCGGGCGATTCCCGGCCCACTTCTGGTCGTGATCGCAGGCGTTGCGATGAACGAACTGTTCCGGGTACTGTTCGCCGGATTCCAACTTTCCGGGCCGGAGCACCTCGTGAATCTTCCCGTTGCAGGCAGCCTAAGCGACTTTTTCCAGCAATTCAAGACACCGGACTTCACGGCCTTTGGAAACAAGGACGTCTACGTCACAGGGCTGACGATCGCGGTGGTCGGTAGCATCGAAACGCTGCTCTCAGTGGAGGCCGCTGACAAACTGGATCCGTATAAGCGCATTACCAACACGAACCGGGAGTTGCTTGCGCAGGGCGCGGGAAACGCCTTTGCGGGGCTTATCGGCGGACTGCCCATCACGTCCGTAGTCGTTCGCACATCGGCCAACATCTACGCGGGCGGACGCACCAGGAAGGCTTCGCTCACGCACGGCGTTCTGATGTTGATCGCCGCTCTGCTGTTCCCCGGTATTCTGAATCGCACTCCGCTTGCCTGTTTGGCGGCGATTCTGCTGGTTATCGGGTACAAGCTCGCCCGTCCCGAGGTCTTTCGGCAGATCTACCGATCCGGCATGGACCAGTTCCTGCCCTTTATCGTCACGGTAACTGCTATCGTGTTCACTGACCTTCTGAAGGGCGTGCTCATCGGGCTGGCGGTGGGACTGTTCTTTGTTATCCGCGCGAATCACCACCTGCCGATTACCCTAGTCCACCGTGAAGGACACTACCTGCTGCGATTCAATAAGGACGCCAGCTTCGTGAACAAATCGGCCTTGAAGAACGCTCTGCGGTCCGTACCCAAGAACACGACGCTTTGGATCGATGCCAGCAAGGCGCTCTATATTGACAAGGACATCTTCGAGGTCGTTGAAGAGTTCCGCCAGCAGGCGCACTTGCGCAATATCACACTCGAGTTGAAGAACTTCGATCGGCATGCGGAAGCGATGAGCCAGTTGGCTCCTGTTTCCGCCCACTAAGATCGAGCCCTGATCGAAAGGACTACCTACATGGATTCTCACAAGAGGCTTTTGCTTGCCAATCAGGCCTGGGTGCAGGACAAACTCAACGTCCGCGCCGACTACTTTGAGCGGATGGCGAAGGATCAGACGCCGGAGTTTCTGTGGATCGGCTGTTCGGATTCGCGAGTTCCGGCCGAAGACGTGACCGGTACAGAACCGGGAGAGTTATTCGTCCACAGGAACGTCGCGAACTTGTGCCTGCATACCGATTTCAACATGCTGTCGGTCGTCCAGTACGCGGTCGAAGTACTGGAAGTGAAACACGTCATCGTATGCGGGCATTACGGCTGCGGCGGCGTCAAAAACGCCATGTCGAACAAGGATCTCGGACTGATCAACAAGTGGCTGCGGAACATCAAAGACGTTTACCACGCGCATGCCGATGAACTGACGTCGATCCACGATCTGGAGCGCCGTACTAACCGGCTCGTCGAGCTGAATGTAATTGAGCAACTCAACAATCTCGCGCAGACGTCCATAGTGCAAAAGTCGTGGAAGAGCCGCAAATTGCCGCATCTGCACGGCTGGGTTTACGATCTAAAAACCGGTCATCTGAAGGATCTGGCGCTGCTGAACGCCGACAGCCGACTCGACGACATTTATCGGTTTGACTTGACTGAGTAGCTTGCTCGGGGCGCGAGGACCTGGATCCGAGCCCGCGTGGCGCATCTCCGCAAGTCGTGAAACAAGACCAGCCAAAACAGGCGGGTGTGCTACCCTAAAAACGTACGTTTCGGGGCGTGGCTCAGCTTGGTAGAGCGCCTGGTTCGGGACCAGGAGGTCGGAGGTTCGAATCCTCCCGCCCCGACCA
>JBDTTK010000124.1:0-8626 GCA_039930685.1 Bryobacteraceae bacterium
AAGCCGCTCGCAGATCGATTTCGTGGTAAAGCCTGCGTCCCGAAAGAACGCAAGCAGAATTCGGTACGCTTCCGCGGGCCGGTCAATCCTGGGAACAGGCGGCGGGATACTCAAGCGTGTGACTCCATAGCGAGTTCCAGGATATAGGGTCTCGAAGCGAAAATCGACTCTACGGACCTTATAAGGCCCTCACCGTAGTTCCCTCTCAGGATTCTCCCAGTACTCGACTTAGACTGAGTTGCCGATAGACAGGCGAGGAGTAATGTCGATGCTACGGCTGTTCTGTACCCTCGCCGCTACGGTGCTGCTTGCGGCACCCGCGCCCGCGCAGACCTTATTAGAAGGCGGCCACCTTGAGCCGCCCGTACTTGGTAGATTCTTCGATCCCCAGACGAAGTCGGTTCGCACGATCAGCGGCGTGCCGGGGGCGAGTTCCGCGAGCCCTGCGAGCGACGGCGCCTTTCGGTATGGCGTGTCCGCGCCGCACCGGCCCTGGTCGATCGTGGACCGTGCCGCGGCGGGATCACTCGAATTGTTGACCTTTAGCCGTTCTACGCCGATCCTGCGCGGGTTTGACGCCGCGAATGGCGTGGATCAAATCGCTTTCAGCCCCTCGGGCGATGCGGCCGTCCTCTACTGGCGAGGTTCGCGCGCGGAAGTATGGCGAAATTTCTCCACTGCACCCGAGCGCGCTGGCCTGTATTCGCTGGAGTCCATGGATGGTGACGTGGTTTCGCTAGCGGTCGCGGACGACGGTTCGGCAGCCGCCCTAATCGTTCGACAGGATGGCGCATCGAGGCTTTACGTGCTCGCGGATGGCGTGCGGGAGACGGGCGATGACGGAAATTGGTCCGCGGTGGCGTTCGCACCCGGAAACCGGACTGCCTACGCCGCCAATCGGGAGACCAACGAAGTACTTCGCTTTACCGATTTTGGATCGAGCGGCGCCGCGGCTGTAGTCGCGTCCGACGCCGATGGAATCGCCTCTCCGTCCGCCCTTGCGATCTCCGGAGACGGCCGTACGCTGATCGTTGCGAATCAGGACGATCCCTCGATCGCCATACTCAATCTGGACTCCCGCCGGAGCAGTGTGCTGACTCTCGAACGAGCCGCCGACGGGCTGTTCGCGCTGGCGGGCAACGCAGTATTTCGTCTGAGCTCCGCGGCCAAACCAGAGTTATTTGTGCTTGACGCCGATAGCGCGGATGCTCGCATCACCGTAATCGCCGCACCCACGGCGGCGGATTCCGCCACGGCTGATCCTTCCACGTCCCAGCCCGCCGTCAAGGGAGGCAAGTAGACCATGCGACAACTTCTTGCAATTTCGATCTTGGCTGCTGCCGCGACCCCTGCATTTCCGCAGGCCATCCGGACCAACCCAGCGTTTCGTCAGACAAGCATTACCGCCAACGACGACGGTTCGGCGCAACTCGAGAATCTCGGTTTCACTCTGAATTTCTTCGGGAAGCAGCGCTCGTCCGTCTACGTCAATAACAACGGCAATCTGACATTCGATGATGCACTGGCAACCTATACGCCCTTCGGACTCACGAGTACCGCTCGCGAAATCATTGCGCCGTTCTTCGCCGATGTCGACACGCGTAATGAACGGTCGAAGCTGGTCACCTACGGCCGCGACACAATCGACGGTCACAAGGCGTTTGGAGCCAATTTCGTCGACGTCGGCTACTTTGCCAGCCACGCCGATAAGCTGAATCGTTTCCAGGTCGTCCTGATTGAACGCTCCGACACGGGCGCGGGCAATTTCGACATTGAATTCAATTACGAGAAAATCACGTGGGAAACCGGCGACGCATCGGGCGGCACGGGCGGACTGGGCGGCGTTCCAGTCACGGTCGGTTGGTCGAATGGTAGCGGCGTCGACGGAACCTTCTTTGAACTGACAGGATCGCTGATTTCGGGATCGTTCCTCGACAACGGACCGCACGCTCTCGCGTTCACTCGTCTGAATAGCAGCCTAATTGGCCGGTATACGTTCCGCGCCCGAGACGGCATTGTCATCCCGCCGCTGTCGATTTCGCAGGGATGCTCCGGAATCACGGGAACGGTGGCCCAGCCACTTTCCCTCCAACTTCAGGCGATTGGATCCACGGCGCCGTACACGTGGCAATTGATCGCGGATCCATTTTCGACACAACCTTACGCGCTGAGTTCGAAGGGCTTGCTGACGGGCACCTCTTCGGGGGCGGGTCATTTCGAGTTCACTGTGAAGGTGACGGCAAATGACGAGCAGGGCCCGGTCAGCGCATCCCAACGATGCAGTGTCGACGTGGTTCCACCCATTATCCGCATTACTTCGGCCTGTCCGTTGCCACAAGCGATGGTGGGCTCTGCCTATCGCACGACGTTACGGGCAACAGGCCCTCCAGGTCCGTTTACGTGGAACGTGCCTGATCCGAGCGGATTGCCGTCCGGCATCGCGGTCGGCACCGATGGAACCGTCAGCGGGACGCCGCAATCGACTGGCATTTACTCCTTCTCGATTCGGGCGAGTGACGGCGCCGGATCCGTTCCAGTCGCGCAGGCATGCAGTCTCGCCGTAATTCCGCCGCCCGTAAGTCTGGTGGGTGGCAACAACTGCCCAATCCCCGACGGAACGGTCGGCGTGCCTGTCTCGCTACAACTGTCCGCTGCCGGTGGACGCCCTCCCTATCAATGGCTGGGCGCCGGCTCGCTGCCTGCCGGACTTTCGCTGTCCGCATCCGGACTGCTGGCGGGCACCCCTCGAGCAGCCGACACGTATCCGTTCCAGCTTCAACTCACCGACCAGACCGGCCAAGTTCGGTCACAGGCCTGTTCGATGAAGATCGCGGAGTCGACCGTGAAGATCACCAGTTCCTGTCCGCTGCCGGATGCCACATATGGCGTGGCATTTCGGACGACGCCGCTCATGGCCTCCGGAGGCAGCGATGGCTACGCTTGGACCTCGACTGGATCTCTGCCACCCGGAATCACGCTCAGCCGCAACGGAGTGTTCGGCGGAGCGCCTTCGGCCGGCGGTGCTTTCTCGTTTGGCTTGGTCGCAACTGACCGCGATGGAAGTCAGGGCTCCAAAGCTTGCAGCATTCGCGTCAACCCCGGCCCGATGCGGATCACGTCTTGCCCGTTGCCGGCCGGCACTCTCGGCCAGCAGTATGCCCAGCCGCTCAACATCGAAGGCGATGGCGTCGGTCCCTTCCGCTGGTCCGCTGCCGGACCGCTTCCGCGCGGGATCGAAATCGGTCCCTCGGGCCGCATCTTCGGAACGCCAACCCAGCCGGGTTCTTTCGATTTCTACTTGCTCGCGAAAGATGTAGCCGGACGTGAGGCATCTCAGCCCTGCCATCTCGACGTGCCGCCGGAACCGCTGCGCGTCGGCGCGTTCTGCCCCCTTCCAACCGTCTTGCTCGGGCAGCCATATTCCTTCCCGATCGAAGTGTTCGGCGGAATCCCTCCCTACCAGTTCACGGCGAACTCTGGACTTCCTCCGGGTCTGCGGGTGACGTCGGACGGCACGCTCATCGGACTCCCTACTGCTCCCGGAGACTACTCGTTCGGGATTACCGCGGCCGATAGCCGGGGTTTGACGATTCGTAACGATTGCACGGTAGCGGTGCGGCTGCCGGATCTGCCGACGGTAAGCCTTCGGGCAATTCCCGCCTCGGTGGATCCGGCGGTCACTTCTCTCGTGATCACTCTGGATATGTCGCGCGCCTATTCGCTTCCGATTACGGGAACGATTGTGATCGATAACACGCCGGACACGGGTAGTCCCGACAGCAACCTCAATCGCGCAGACCCCTCTGTCCGATTCAGAAATGGCCAGACAACGCAGGCGTTCACCATTCCGCCGGGAACGCGTACCGTTACCTTCCCGATTACATCCACGGGAACGGTCGCGGCCAACCTAACTTTCCGGATCACCCGACTCGAGGTCGCCGGAACGCCGTCGTTCAACTCGCTGCCATCGGTTTCGACCCGCGTCAACCGGGCCGCGCCAACACTTACTTCCGCCTGCTATGCGTCGACATCGACCGGAATCGAAGTCGTCCTCACCGGATTCGCGAGCACTCGCGAAGTCACAAAGTCGGATCTGACCGTTCAGTTCCTTCCGAGCGCGTACATGCCTTCGGGAACCTTTACGGTGACCGCCCGCGCCATCTCGAACGAGTACTTTTCCGCGGATGAATCCGTCGCCTCGGGTGGTGCGTTCACTTTGCGGCTACCGTTTAGCGTCGAGAGCGGGGCTAATTCCATCCAATCCTTGAGCGTCACGGTGACGAACGCTCTCGGAACCTCAGCGGCTCGATCGGCTGGCAAGTGCCAGTAGGGCCATCTTAGTCGATTGACATCGGGAGGATTCGCTCAGCCTATGAGCGATCCTCCCGAGTCTACCAAATGAAGCTGAGTCGCAGATTGCAATTGTTCATCTAAGCTACAGAAAATAAACAGTTTAGTAGTCCGATCGACGTTGACATCTGGATACTCGTCCCAGTCTTCCACTTTGACGGTCATCTGGCCTTACGAATGTATACATTTGTCGAATTTATCAACAATGGGTCTTGCATTTAGTTCAGTCGTCGGTTAGTCTTAATCCCAGAGAGCAATGTCTGCAATGGAACCCAACCAGGCGCAACCGGCTGCACAGCAGCTCTCGACCGTTCTCATACCTTTCGCAGCTCATATCGCGCTCGGCAGCAATCTTCGTCATCTCGGACTTAGCCTTCTTGGGCTCGGTCTGGGCGTAGTCATTCTTGGGCTCGTTCAGATTATTATCGGGGTTGTAGCGACCCCCGCCTGAACGGTCTCGAATCGGTAGCGATCTTGGCCATCGGCGGGGCAACCACCCCGGCGATGGCCTTTTTGTTTAGCGGGCGTCTTCTCTGTTCAGCCAGGTAACCAGCCTGACGAGTACGGTTCGCAAGCCGCCCGCTAACCGAACCATGAAACGGCATTGGCGAATACGAAGCCGGGCCGAGTAAGGAACAAAAGGTCACGATGTCATCCAGTCTAATGAGCGGAGCGAAAATGCTCCTCGAATGCCTCGTCCGCGAAGGCGTCGATTGCATTTTCGGGTACCCCGGCGGCGTCACCCTGCCTTTCTACGACGCCCTTTACGATCACCACATCAAGCATGTGCTGGTTCGTCACGAGCAGAATGCTGCGTTTGCAGCACAGGGTTATGCCCGCACGACCGGGCGGACAGGAGTCTGCTGCGCCACGTCCGGACCTGGCGCCACGAACCTGATCACCGGCTTGGTCGACGCGATGATGGACTCCATTCCGATCGTGGCGTTGACGGGTCAGGTGACCTCGAAGCTCATGGGTTCGGACGCCTTCCAGGAAGCCGACACATTCGGCATCACGCGGCCCTGCACCAAGCACAACTTTCTTGTCAAGAACATTGCCGAACTGCCGCAAGTGATCCATGAGGCGTTCCACATCGCCTCGACTGGGCGCCCAGGACCTGTGCTCGTCGACATTACTAAGGATGTCTTCCAAGGTCAGACGCATTATTCGCCCGTGAACAGCATCCACCTGCCGGGCTACAAGGTCTTTACCGAAGGCCACGCCGGTCAGATCCGGCGCGCCGCCCAAATGATGTGGGACGCGGAGCGCCCCTTTGTCTACGCCGGCGGCGGAATCATCGCCGCGGGTGCGTCAGAAGAACTCGCCACTGTGGTTGAGATGCTGGACGCGCCGACGGTCTGCACGCTGATGGGCCTCGGCGGATTGCCTTCGAATCACCGCAACTTCATCTCCATGCCGGGCATGCACGGAAGTTATGCCGCGAACATGGCCATGACCCATACCGACCTGATCATTGCCCTCGGCGTCCGTTTCGACGACCGTGTCACCGGACGGCTGAATGCTTTCGCGCCGCATGCGAAGGTTATCCACGTCGACATCGATCCCGCTGAGATCAGCAAGATCCGCAACGCGGAGCTGCCAATCGTTGGCGACGTGAAGCGGGTCCTTGGCAAGCTCGCCACCCAGTTGGCGGAACTGAAGGAATCGAGCGGTGGGAAGAACGCCGAATCCCGAGGGCAGTGGTGGCAGCAGGTGAACCAATGGCGCGAGGAGCACCCTCTCAAGCCCCAGTTCTCCGACAAAGAGATCAAACCGCAGCACCTGATTTCCGAGATCGACCGCCTTTCGGGCGGGGAAGCGATTGTGACGTCGGACGTCGGCCAGCACCAGATGTGGTCGGCACAATTCATTCGCTTCAATCACCCGCGCCTCTGGATCAATTCCGGCGGACTGGGCTCGATGGGCTTCGGGCTGCCCGCCGCTGTCGGTGCGCAGTTCGCGCGGCCAGATAAGTTGGTCTTTTCGATCGTCGGCGACGGTGGATTCCAGATGTCGATCCCTGAGCTGGCTACCATCGCCAAGCACGCGCTGCCAATCAAGATCGTTGTTCTCAACAATGGCTACCTGGGTATGGTCCGCCAGTGGCAGGAGCTGTTTTACAATAACCGGCTCAGCTCGGTGGAACTCGACGTCTTCCCCGACGCCGAAAAGCTCGCCGGAGCCTACGGATTCAAGGGGCGCACCATCGACAAGCCCAGCGAACTCGCCGCAGCCCTCGAAGCGGCTGTCCGTGAGCCCGGCCCCTACCTCTTGAACGTCAAGGTCACGCCGTTTGAGAATGTGTACCCCATGGTTCCGGCGGGTGGCGCGATCAACGAAATGGTTTTGGGGACGCCCCAACCGGTCTCGGTCGACTAAGGACTCCCATGCTACAAGTCATTTCCATCTTGCTCGAAAACAAGCCCGGCGCTCTGATGCGCGTGACCGGACTGCTGACGGCCCGCGGCTACAACATCGAGAGCCTGACCGTCGCGCGCACACTCGATCCGGAGCTCTCGCGAATGAGCATCGTTTGCGAAGTGGAGCCGCACCAGCGCCCTCAATTGATCAAACAGATGAACCGCTTGATCAACGTTCTGCAAGCAACCGATCTGACGGAATCACCGGCGGTCACGCGCGAAATGGTTCTGCTTCGAGTGCGGGCGGCGATGCCCACGCGGACCGCCATTCTCAAGGAAGCCGAAATTTTCGGCGCACGCGTCGTCGATAGTTCCACGGAAGGTTACGCCCTCGAAGCTACCGGCGACCCGGAAAAGCTGAACGAATTCATCGATATTATGCGCAGCTACGGCGAGATCGAGGTGACCCGCTCCGGAATGGTCGCCGTCTCGCTCGAAGCGCGCAAGCTGAAACTCGCTGGACCCACCGAGGTCGGCGCCAAGCAGGAAGCAGGAGTCCTGCGCGACTGAGCGCTTGCATGGCCGGACAGGATCCCGACCGTAAGGGAGGGGAGCCGGTTCTGCCACGCACCAAACATTTCTCAAGGAAAACAATGCCAAGACGCTTCTACGAAAAAGACGGCAACCTCGACCTCCTCAAAGGCAAAACGGTCGCCATTATCGGCTACGGGTCGCAGGGCCATGCCCACGCCCTCAACCTTCGGGACTCCGGTGTCGACGTTATCGTCGGCCTATATCCGGGCTCGAAGAGCTGGGCGAAGGCCGAGGCCGCCGGGCTGAAAGTCGCCTCGACGAGCGATGCCTCAAAGGCAGCCGACGTCATCATGATCCTGGTGTCGGATCACATTCAGGCCGACCTCTATTCGAACGATGTCGCGCCGAATCTCACCGCGGGCAAGACTCTCATGTTCGCGCACGGATTCAACGTGCATTTCGGCTTCATCAAAGCTCCAGCCAATGTCGACGTCTCGATGATCGCGCCGAAAGCTCCGGGCCACCGTGTCCGCGAACTGTACACGGAAGGCGTCGGTGTTCCAGCTCTCGTCGCCGTCGCGCAGGATCCATCCGGCAAGGCGACCGAGCAGGCCCTCGCCTATGCCTTGGCGCTGGGGTGCCTGAAAGCCGGCGTCATCGAAACGACCTTCAAGGAAGAAACCGAATCCGACCTCTTCGGTGAGCAAGCCGTTCTTTGCGGCGGGGCAGCCGAACTGATCCGCGCAGGGTTCGAAACCCTCGTCGAAGCCGGTTATGCGCCGGAAATTGCCTATTTCGAGTGCCTACATGAATTGAAGCTGATTGTCGATCTCATCTATGAGGGCGGCCTCGGCTATATGCGCTTCTCCGTTTCGGATACGGCGGAATACGGCGACTACACGCGGGGTCCACGCATCGTGACGGACGCTACACGCGCCGAGATGAAGAAGATCCTCGCCGAGATCCAGTCCGGCCAGTTTGCCAAGGAATGGATCGCCGAGAACAAGGCCGGCCGCGGCAAGTTCCTCGCCATGCGTGCCGCTCAGGCCGATCAGAAGGTCGAAAAGGTGGGCGCCGAACTCCGCGAAATGATGCCGTTCCTCAAAAAGAAGAAAGAAGTAGGAGTCCCTGTAGCGACTGCATAACTTGAAAGGGGCTGCCTCGCGGCGGCCCCTTCTCTAAACCTCCCCCGGAAAACCATCATGCGCATCTTTACTTTCGACACCACGCTCCGCGACGGCACCCAAGGCGAAGCCGTTTCCTTCTCGGTCGAGGACAAGCTCCTCATCGCCCAGAAGCTCGATGAGTTGGGCATCGACTATATTGAGGGCGGCTGGCCCGGCTCGAATCCCAAGGACCGTGAGTTTTTCGCTCGCGCCAGG
>JBDTTK010000125.1:0-8550 GCA_039930685.1 Bryobacteraceae bacterium
CGAGGAAGCTGCGTTGCCGCATGGATGCGTCGCCGCGGCGGGCGAAGACGATCGCTTTTACCCCGGTCTCGATGGGAATCGAAAGGCTGCTGATGTCGCCTTGCAGATTCGTCTGGAATTGCACCCTGTCCTTGCTGAGCGGGAAGCGCTCCGTCTCGGCCACCTCAAATACGTCGTAATGGAAATGCGTCAGAGGCGCGGTGGCGTGGCTGAAGGTGATCGCGAGTCCGCCGGTCGTCTGCGCGATCTTCACCAGGCCATACGCAGGATGCTCGAATTCTCCCGCGTATTCGGCGAGGTCGTGCGAGGGATGTGTATTAGGCCGCTGCGCGGTCAGCTTCCTCGTCTTTGCTTCGTCGGCCGCGGCCTTGGTTTTCGCTTCGGCGTCCTTTAGGCGCTTGGTCCAGTCGACCGGCGCGATGCCGAGAAGGCGATCGTAGACGTTGCGTTCGACGACAGCAGGCACCGGACTGCCGTTGGCGTTGGTCAGGACCACGAGGCCCATATTGTCGTGCGGCATGAAAGAAACGAGGGCGCTGAATCCGTCGATGTTGCCGCCGTGGTGGACAAGCTTGTGGCCCTGGTAGTTGGTGATCATGAAACCCATGCCATAGGAACTGGAGCTGAGTTCCTTCTCCTGAGGTTCGCCGGGCATCACCATCTGCTGCGTCTGCATCTCGCGGACATTGCCTGCCGAGAGAATCTGCTTGCCGTGGAACTTACCTTTGTCCAGGTGGAACTGCACATAGTGAATCATTTCCTCAACAGTCGAGTTGATGGAGCCGGCGGGACCGATCTGGTCGATGTTGCGGTAGGGAACCTCCTGCACCTTCTCCTTGATCTTCATGTAAGGATGTGCGGGTTCGGCCGCTTTTTGCATGTCATTGACCGAGAAATTCGATGTCGCCATGTCGAGAGGCGCGAAAATCTTGCGGCGGATGTGATCTTCCCAGGGCATGTCGGCGACTTTGCTCGCCAGGTAGCCAGCGGTCATGAACATGAGGTTCTGGTACTGCCAGACGCTGCGAAATTCGTGGCTCGGTTCGAGGAAGCGCAGGCGGTCGTAGATCTCTTTGCGGGTGAAACCGGAGGCGTACCACATCTGGTCGTGACGGGGCAGTCCGGAGCGGTGCGTGACGAGGTCGCGAGGCGTCATCTCTTCCGTGGCGACTTTGTCATACAGGCGGAAGTCGGGAAGGTATTCGCGGACGGGCTTGTCCCAGTCTAGCTTGCCTTCGTCGACCAGCGTTCCGAGGGACACAACGGTGAAGGATTTGGTTGAAGACCCGATGGCGAACATGGTCTTCGGCGTGACCGGCAGGTTGTTCTTGACGTCGCGCAGCCCGAATCCTTTGGAGAGGATGACGTTGCCGTCCTTGATGACGGCGACGGCCATCCCGGGCGCGTCGAAATTCTTCAACGTGGCGTTGGCGAATTCGTCGAAGCCGTTCCACGTTGTTGACGTTTGAGAGAAAGCAGGAGCGGCGAGGGCGCACCAAAGAAGCAACAGAATTTTCATGACAACTGTCTCCTACGCTGGCCTGAAGCCGTTTGTTTCGTTTAGGTGAGTCGGGCGATTACGAGGGTGACGTCATCCGCGAAAGGCGCGCCGGCGGTAAACTCGGCCAAATCCTGGTTGATCGCTTCGAGGATCTGGAGGGCTGATTTTTCGGAATGCCGGGCGGCGACGGTGGCGAGGCGAACTTCGGAATACTCTTCGTCGCGGTCACCGGGCGTGGCCTCGCTGGCGCCATCGCTGAAGAGAATCACGATATCGCCGGATTCCAATTTGGCCGTGCCTTCCTGATACTTCGCGACGGGGAAGAGGCCGAGGAAGACTCCGCCCACGGTCAAGCGTTCGACATCGCCGTTCTTGCGGACAAGCAGCGGCGGGTTGTGGCCGGCGTTGCAGTAGGTGAGTTCGCCGGTCTTGGGATCGATGACACAGGCGAAGAAGGTGATGAATCGATTCTCGGGGCAGCGCGTGCTAACGGCTTTGTTCAGCCGCGTGACGTGTCCGGCGACGCCGGTGGGCTCTTCAAACAGAACCTGGACGCGCGCCTGTAGGCTCGACATCAGCAGCGATGCGGGCATGCCTTTTCCGGCAACGTCCCCGACGACAATCGCCACGCGGCCGTCTTCGTACGGCACGAAATCGTAGTAGTCGCCGCCGACGGTGTTGCAAGGCACGTTGTAGCCCGCAAGGTCGAGTCCTGGGAGCACGGGCACTTCGGACGGAAGAAGGCGGCGCTGGATTTGCGCGGCCTGATCGAGCTCCTTCGCCATCACACGTTCCGCGGCTTCGACTTCAGCGAGCCGGGCGTGTTCAATGCGGATGGCGGCGACATTCGCCATCACGGTCAAGAGGTTGAGGTCCTCGCGGGAGAACTCGCGGATGAGGTGCGGCGAGTCGAGGTAGATGAGGCCGATGACGCGGTCGTTGGTCTGAAGCGGGACCGCGAGCATGCTGCGCACTTTCTGCTCGACGATGCTTTGCTGCGCGCGGAAGGCGAGGTCAAGTTGCGCGTCGCGCACGAGCAGCGAGGCCTTTTCACGGAGGACGCGGTCGCGAACGGTGGAACTGATTTCGAACTTGTCGCCGCGAACGGCGCGGACCTGCAAGGCTTCGCCTTCGAGCGTCATCAGAACGCCGCGTCCGGCGCCGACGGCTTCGAGCGAGAGGTCCATGATGACTTCAAACAGCTCCGCGAGCGGCCGGTGGCTGGCGAGTTCGCGTCCGGCACGAATCAGAGCCCGCATTTGCGGGTTCTGCGGCATGACGTAGGTCTTGCTGAAATCGCCGACTTCCTCGGGACCGAGCACGCCTTCGAGGCTGGCGACGACCGTGGTCGACATGACACTCGTGCTCTCCGGCTTTTCGATGAAGACGACGGTGTTCGACGGTACGCCGGTGGCGTCGGTGAATTCGAGTGTCAGGTGCCCGGCGGACACGCGGTCTCCGGGGCGGAACGGCTGGACGCCTTCGACGCGGGCGCCATTGAGCAGCGTGCCGTTCTTGCTACCGAGGTCCTCGATGGCCCATCCTTCCGGCGTCCGGACGAGGGCGAGATGCTGGCGCGAAAGGCCGGCGTCTTCGGGGTAACAGAGTTCGTTGTGACTTGATCGACCAAGAGAGATTCGGTCGCGGTCAAGAGAAACGGTCGCGCTTTTCCCGCCGGAATCGCGCACGATGACTGATTGGACAGGGACGCTACGACTGGTGGCCACTTAAGAACTAATGTTACCTCAGGTTCCGGCCGGGCCAGAAGATCGAGCTTGCCTCATGACTTCGGGAACCATGGTACGAACGCCGAGGTTGTTCGCTGATACTCGCGGTATTCGTCGCCGCGGGAGCGGAGGGCTTGCGCTTCCGTCGCCGGAATCCCCGTGACGCGGAACAGGAAGAGCAAGATCAGAGCGGGCGACAGAAATCCGAGCCAGCCTAGCGGTGCGGAGAGTCCGAAGAGCGCGAACGCCATCCAGATCAGCCATTCAAAGAAGTAATTGGGGTGGCGGGAGTATTTCCAGAGGCCGGCCCGGCAGGTCTTGCCTTTGTTCGCAAGGTTGCGCTTGAAGGCGTTCAACTGCGCGTCCGCTAGGGATTCGCCGAGCACGGCGAGTACGAAAAGGAGCATCGCGGACCGCTCGAGTCCGCCGATGCCGGGGGCGGGGTTGGTGGCCGCAAGCAAGAATGGCACCGATAGCAGGACGCAGAGCAAAGCCTGGAGTTCGAAGAAGATCAGGAAACGGAGACCGATGTGCGTCTTCCACTTGCGGCGGAGTTCGACATAGCGGCCCTCTTCGGGGTGTCCGACGACGCGGGTGAGAAGGAGGTATCCGGCGAGGCGAAAACCCCAGAACGAGACCATCGCGGCCATGATCCAGGAGCGGAAGAAGTCGCCGTCACCGTATTGCGCGTAAAGAATGGCGAGCAGCGCGAGCCCGCCGGCCCATCCGGCATCCACAATGGCGGCGTTGCGGATGGGAAAGTGCATCAGCCAGAGGACGAACATCAGGGTACCGACGGCGATGGCACCGAGGACGATGAGGCCGAGAGCGGTCATATGTTGGTTGAGATGCCGTCGGGCGAGTGCCAGATTGGATTTGACGTCTGCGACCGCCGCAAATAATGGACCATCATACTCCGCGCAAGAGGGCCCTGCATGAGATCCGCGCACGGGGGACAAAGGCTGCGACGTTGTTTAGCTGAAGAGCGCGCTATCGTACGCCGCGCTGTCCCGCGGGAAGGTCCGGGAGAGATAGAGAGCGTCTTTGACTACCTTGGCGTTGGAGGTGTCGCCCACCTGGAGGGCATTTGCGCAGGCTTTCCAACCGGCGATCTTGGCCAGGCGCCATGCCGCGTGATCGTACTTGTATCCGGCATAGCCGCGGAGCGCGGCATCCGTCGAACCGAGCGCGTTGGTCAGGTGACGCAGATACAGCACGACGGCCCGGGCGGAAAGCATATCGTCGTGGAGAATGCAGTTCACCGAGAGCGATACGCCGTACTTCTTCACCTGCCAGAACTCGGCCGGTTCGATCTGGCCGAATCCGACCGCGGTTCCGCCGACTTGTTTCTTGTTGTTGAAAATGCTCTCTTCCCAGAACAAACCAATGAACAGCTCGTCCGAAAAGATCATATCTTCGTTCGCATCGTAGACGATCGATTGTATTTGCTCGAAGGACCGTCCGGGCAGGGTGAACGTCATGAAATTGCAGCCTCTTCTCGCTATCGGCCTGACGCATGTGCGCCAGCAGTCCGGTGAGCGGAGTCTGTTATGGCGGAAGGCGTCCTGCCAGATCGCCCAACGAGGGCGGTCCTGCCAGTGAGGGCGCAAGCAGGCACGAAAATCGATCAGCGGTCAGGAATGTATTGGGGTGCGCCGAAGGTTAGCTCGGTTCGGGCGACACCCGAACGATCAGTTTCCCGGCGTTCGAGCCATCGAAGAGGCGCAGGACGGCCTTGGGGGCGCTCTCGAGGCCGTCGGCGATGTCAACGCGATACTTCAGTTTTCCGGCGGCCCACCAGGGGATGAGTTCGCGGAAGCATTCTTCGGCGCGGGAGAGATAATCGAGCACGATGAAGCCTTCCATGCGTCCGCGGCGGACCAGGAGGTTGATGATATTGGAGGGTCCAGGGGGCGGCGTGGTGGCGTTGTATCCGGAGATCATGCCGCAACTCACGATGCGGGCGCGGAGCGCGATTTGTCCGAGGACTTCGTTAAGGATGTCGCCGCCGACATTGTCGAAGTACACGTCGATACCCTTGGGGCAATGCTTGCGCAAGGCTTCGGCGACGTTCTCCTTCTTGTAGTTGATGGCGGCATCATAGCCGAGGTCTTTGACGATCCATTCGCACTTTTCGTCGCTTCCGGTGAGTCCGACGACGCGGCAGCCTTTGATCTTGGCGATCTGGCCGACGAGCGAACCGACCGCGCCCGCGGCGGTCGAGACGACAACGGTTTCGCCCGCTTTCGGCTGTCCGATTTCAAGCAGGCCGAAATACGCAGTCAGTCCGATGGCCCCAAGGAGACCCGACCAGGCGTCGAGCGGCACGGGGAGTTTCGGTAGCTTCTGGAGGTCAGATCCGGACGATACGTAGAATTGCTGCCAGCCGAGGAGGCCTTGGACAACGTCTCCGGGCGCGAAGGCGCCGTTCTTCGATTCCTCAACGACGCCGATGCCGCCCCCGCGCATGACGTCGCCAAGCTTGACGGCGGGCAGGTAGGAGTCCTGGGATGCCCAGATCCGGTTGGTGGGATCGAGCGAAAGATACACGATCCGCACGAGAACTTGGCCGTCGCCGAGAGCCGGGACGGGCTCCTCGCACCAGGTAAAGTCGCCGTCCTGAAAATTGCCTACCGGGCGGCGCGCAAGGCGCCACTGTCCATTGGTTCTGCTCACGGTGTCCTCCTCAACAGATCTCTAACGTGGAATGCTATTGCCGCGGACCGACCGCTACCATGCCGCTGTCGACCACGATGATCTCCGCGGTCACTGAGGTCGCGCCGGCGAGGTACGCAGCGGCTTCGGCGATGTCATCGCCGGTCGCCAGATGGCCGAGTGGTGTAATCTTTTCGACGGAAGAAAAGGCGTCCTCGGTCCAGCCGGCGAAGGCGGTCCGGACAAAGCCGGGTGCGACAGCGTTGACGCGGATGTCGGGCGCAAGGGCGCGGGCCAGTGATTTGGTCATGGTCAACATGGCACCCTTGGAAGCAGCGTAGACCATGGAACTGCCCATGCCTGCGATGCCGGCTACGGACGCGATGTTGACGATGGCGCTGCCGGGCCGTTTCTTCATATGCGGGACGGCCGCGCGGATGCAGTAGAAGGCGCCGCGAAGGTTGGTATTGAGGGTTTTGTCCCAGACCTCGTCCGTGAGGCGGTCCAACTCGTGGTGCGGAATGCGCGTGCTCCATCCGGCATTGTTGACGAGGTAGTCGAGCCCGCCGAAGGCTTCGACCGTAGCGGCGATCATGGCCTGGACCTGCGATTCGTTCGAAACGTCGGCTTGCAGGGAGATGGCGATTCCGCCGGCGGCGGCGATGGCCGCAACGACCTCGTCGGCGGCATCCTTTGATTTGCTGTAGTTGACGACGACTTTCGCCCCATATCGCGCAAAGAGTTCGGCGCACGAGCGGCCAATTCCAGTTCCAGCTCCGGTGACGATTGCCACCCGGTTTGCAAAGTTCATGTAGGGAATGGTATCGCAGGGACCATCGAGCGGGCGATGCGGATCAGCCCTGGAATTTGTCGCGGCACTCCGGAGAGCAGAAATAGAACTGTGTTGCGCCAATCGCTTTCCGGTGGGGCGTCGAGGAGACGACGAACGTTCCGCAGACGGGATCCTTCTTCAGCGACTGAGGCTGAGCCGGATCGCTGGCAGAGGAAGTAGACGGAGATCCGGCGGATGGTTGGAACAATTCACCGAAGCCCTTCAAGATGACCCCGATCACCGCGCGAAGCACGGTGATCAGGAGAATGCTTCCAAGTAGGTACAGAATGGCGCGGACCACTGCGCCTCGCTTTCCGGTAGTGGACCGATCCGCTTATTGCTTTTTGCGGCCGGTCGATTTCTTCTGGCCGGGCTTTTCGAAGTTCGTTTCCACAGTGGCGCCCATCGATTGGAGCATAGCCTTCGCGCCGTCCGCGAACGGGCCATCCGGCTTCAACTGAAGATATTTCTCGAAGGCTTCTTTCGTTCCCGCCGGCGGCGTGATTTTGCCATCCGGCGTGGTGGTAGCCTTACCGATCAGGTAGATTCCATACTGATATTGCGCGTCGGCGTAGTTGGGATCGAGTTCGATCGCCTTCTTGAACGCCTCACCGGCCGGATCGGATTGGCCCGTATTTACGAGCACGGCGCCGAGGTTGTAGTAATACTTGCCGGCGTTCGGGGCGTCCAACTGGGCGGCCTTGGTGAGTTCGGCCTGCGCTTCGGAGAACTTCTTGGACTTGGCAAGGGCGAGCGCGTAGTTATTGTGATAGGCGGCGTCGTCCGGTTTGAGCTCGATGGCCTTCTGGAAAGCGGCCAAGCCTTTGTCTGCGATGGGCTGTCCTTCACTTGGCGTTTTGGTGGCAGCGAGGCCGGCGTAGGACTCCGCCAGGTTCGCCCACACCACGTGCTGTGTCGTGTCCATTTCGCTCGCTTTTTCGAACTGCTGGACGGCAACGTCCCAATTCTTGGCGGCCTTGGCTTCCTGCCCGGCGTTGAAGGCGTCGTTCAGGGCCTTGTTCTTGGCCATGGCCTGCTGGCGTTCCTTGGTCTGCTTCTCGAGCGCGGCTTTTTGCTCCGCAGTCATCCCGCGTTCCATTTCTTTGGTGACGGTACCGGTTTCGATCGCCTTCTGCATCTCCTGCTGTTGCGCCTTTTGCTTGCGCATGTCGAAGTCGACGGGCGGAGTCTGGCTCAGATTCGTACGGACACCGTTGACGTGGTCAATTTCTTTGCCGTCCACCTCAAGCGTCACGGTATAGGTGCCGAGAGGTAGACCAGCGTGGAAGTAGTGGCCTTTCTTATCGGTTTTGACCTTGTAGCTACCTTTGATGTCGGTCCGGTCGATCTTGATGAGCGCGCCTTTGAGAGGATTCCCGTCTCCGTCCTTGACGTCCCCTTCCATCGAAGTGGTTTGGGCGAAAGCGGCGCCGGCGAACAACAACGCGCAGGGCAGCAGAATGAAAAGGTTGCGCTTTACGAGCGACTTGGCAAGTGCGAGCATGCGTACGTCTCCTGACGTCAGGATACCACTGGGGGCGATCCGCTGCCTCCGGAACTCTCTTTGTTCGCGAACGAAACCGGTTCCGACGGTGATGTTTGGCCGGGCACTGGGTCGTTGCGCGACTTAGGCCTGGAACCTGAAGGCGGCGAGGTCCACGGTAGTTACCCGTCCGCAATAGGATCTAGTGAACCCCATTCTAAGGCTTTGCCTTATATCTACTTAGAACCCCACCGCGTAGACTGAAGAAACTAAACGCTCAGGCAGCTTCTAAGGAGCTTGTCGAGAGCGATGGAGGAGTCAGTTTTGTTCAGACTAGCAAGTCTTTTGCTCG
>JBDTTK010000126.1:0-8542 GCA_039930685.1 Bryobacteraceae bacterium
GGCGTCGTGATCGTGCCCTCCTCTTTATACCCGCGAACGTGGAAGTTGTCGTGGTTCGTCCGCCGGTAGGTGAGACGGTGGATCAGCCACGGATAGGCGTGGAAGGCGAATATCACCGGCTTGTCTTTGGTGAACATCTCGTCGAAGTCGCGGTCGGCCATTCCGTGAGGATGCTCGGATGGAGGCTGTAGTTTCATGAGGTCCACGACATTCACCACCCGAATCTTCAGCGCCGGGAGCCTCTCTC
Organism: Bryobacteraceae bacterium; assembly: GCA_039930685.1. GTDB lineage: Bacteria > Acidobacteriota > Terriglobia > Bryobacterales > Bryobacteraceae > JBBQWZ01. Next base: position 248 of record JBDTTK010000126.1, read on the forward strand.
GGAGGATAGAGACGGCGGCCAGTGTCTCGAGCGTCGGCACGTCGCCGCAGCAGGCCATCACGAGGTCGGGCGCGACACCTTGATCGTTGCTGGCCCATTGCCAGATGCCAATGCCATCGGCGCAGTGCCGGGCAGCGGCGTCCATCGGAAGCCATTGCGGGGCGGGATGCTTTCCGGCGACCACGACGTTAACGTAGTGGCGGCTGCGGAGGCAGTGGTCCATTACCGAGAGCAGGCAGTTCGCGTCCGGCGGAAAATAGGCACGGACGATCTCTGCCTTCTTATTCATTACGACATCAATGAAACCCGGGTCCTGATGCGTGAAGCCGTTGTGGTCCTGCCGCCAAACGTGCGAGGCCAGCAGGTAATTGAGAGACGCGATCTTGTGCCGCCAAGGCAAATGCGCGGTCACTTTAAGCCACTTGGCGTGCTGGTTAAACATCGAATCGACGATGTGGATGAATGCCTCATAGCAATTGAATAGGCCATGCCGGCCGGTCAGCAGATAGCCTTCCAACCAGCCTTCGCATTGATGCTCGCTGAGCATTTCAATGACGCTTCCGTCCGTGGCGAGAAACTGGTCGTTCGCCTCGGTCGCCGCTTCCCACTGGCGATTGGTGACTTCAAAGACGGCTTCGAGGCCATTCGATAGCGTCTCGTCCGGTCCGAAGATGCGGAAATGGCGATGATCGCTGTTGAGTTTGGCGACGTCTCTCAGGAAACGCCCGAGCACATGCGTGTCGCCGATGCCGCCGACGCCCGGCATAGGTACATCGACAGCGTAGTCGCGAAAGTCGGGCATGTGGAGATCGCGGAGAAGAACGCCGCCGTTCGCGTTCGGGTTGGCGCCCATGCGGCGATCGCCAGTCGGCGCGAGCTCGGCGAGCTCGGGCTTAAGGCGTCCGGCATCGTCAAACAGTTCTTCGGCGCGATAACTTTTGAGCCAGGCGTCGAGGAGTTCCAAATGGCCGCGGTGCGTTCGCGGGTCCGAAATGGGCACTTGGTGCGCGCGGAAGGTGCCTTCGACGGGCTTTCCGTCGACCACCTTGGGTCCGGTCCAGCCCTTGGGGGACTTGAGGACGATCATTGGCCAGCGAGGCCTGCTGAGGTTATTGTTGGCCCGCGCGTCCTGCTGGATTGCCTTTATCTGGTGGATGGCCGAGTCGAGAGCGGCCGCCATCGCCTGGTGCATCGGTTCCGGCTCGTGGCCTTCGACGAAGATCGGCGTCCAGCCGCAGCCGCGAAGCACCTGCTCCAACTCTTCGTGCGTGATGCGCCCGAACAACGTCGGATTGGCGATCTTGTAGCCATTGAGGTGCAGGATCGGAAGCACGGCGCCGTCCGTGGCGGGGTTGAGGAATTTGTTCGAATGCCATGCGGTGGCGAGTGGTCCCGTCTCAGCCTCGCCGTCGCCGACGACGCAGGCGACAAGGAGGTCCGGATTGTCGAAGACCGCTCCGAAAGAATGGCTCAACGAATAGCCGAGTTCGCCACCCTCGTGGATCGAACCAGGGCACTCGGGCGACACGTGGCTGGGAATTCCGCCGGGGAAAGAAAACTGAAGAAACAGCTTTCGGAGACCGGCCTCGTCCTGGCTGATGTTCGGGTAGATTTCGCTGTAGGTGCCTTCGAGATACGTGTTTCCGACTAACGCCGGACCGCCGTGGCCGGGCCCCGATACGTAAATCATGTCGAGGTCGTACTGCTTGATAATCCGGTTCAGGTGAACGTAGATGAAGTTCTGCCCGGGCGTGGTTCCCCAGTGCCCCAGCAGCATGCGCTTCACGTCGTCGAGCGCCAATGGCCGCTTCAGGAGAGGGTTGTCGTAAAGATACATCTGACCGACGGAAACGTAGTTGGCGGCGCGCCAGTAGGCATCCATCTTTTGGAGCAGTTCAGGCGAGAGCGTGCTTGTCTGCATAGTTCCAGTGTCGCGGATTGGAATCCGGGCGATGTTGCGCTTTTGTTTCTACTGCCCGAGAACACGCGAGACCGAGCGCGCGATCATGAGCTCTTCGTTTGTGCGGATGACGCGGACCGTCGTCGAGCCAGTCGAGATCACCTGGCCATTCTCGTCGTTGGCATGCGGCGAAAGCTGGATTCCAAGGAAATCGAGGCCTTTGCAGATGCGCGCCCGGACGGCAGGGGCGTTCTCTCCGATGCCGCCCGCGAATACGAGACAATCCAACCCACCTAGAGCGGCTGCAAATGCGCCAACCCACTTCTTGACTTGATAGCAGAACAGATCGACAGCCTCGCGGGCGCGAGGATCGTCCGGCTGTTCGAGCAGGTCCCGCATGTCGGAGCTGATCTCAGAAACGCCAAGGAGCCCGGATTCGTGGGTCACCATCTGTTGGAACTTCGCCGGAGCAACGCCTTCGGCGCGCTCCAAATAGGAAGCAATGCCAGGGTCGAGGTCGCCGGACCGAGTGCTCATCGGAAAGCCGGAGTTCGGCGTAAAGCTCATGCTCGTATCGACGCTTTGGCCGCCCTTGACGGCCGCAAGGCTTGCTCCGTTGCCAAGGTGCGCAAGGACGACTCGGCCCTTCGCAGCAGCGGGATCGCCGAGGCGCGCGAGCTCCTCCATGAGGTAGGCGTACGAGATGCCGTGGAAACCATAGCGAGTGACGCCTTTTGCTTCATAACGGCGCGGGATCGGCAACAGCTTGGCTACGCGCGGCATTTGCGCGTGAAATGCCGTATCGAAGCAAGCCACTTGCGGGACGGAGTGCCGCTCGCGAAAGGCGTCGATAAGTTCCAGCTCGAGCGGTAGGTGCTCGGGGTCGTAAGGAATGATGCCGCGCAACTCGTCGATCAACTCTGGCGTAATCAACTCAGGCTTGGAATGTGACATGCCGTGGACGACGCGATGTCCGACGGCCTGAAGCGAAGCGAATTCCGGCTGGCCGTCGAGCCATTCGAGGAGGACGCGAATCGCATCGGCACGTTCGGAGGATCTGATGTCGCGAGTCTCCGGAGGGCTGTCCGGGCGATTGACCACCAGGCGGCTGCCCGGCATTCCGATGCGTTCAATTCTGCCGCTAACGATTCGCGCGAGATCGGCGGCGGCGTCGTAAATCGCAAAGCGAATGCTCGAAGAGCCGCCGTTGAGGGCGAGGATGGAGGTCATCATCTGAAGAAAGGATTCACACACCCCAAAGGCTGTGTCGCTTCATTCAGCGTCCCGATCCTGTGGCCGCTCTTGGACCGCTCTTACCCTTCTCTTTGGCGGGCTTCTTGAGGTGCTCCTCATACCAATCGAGAATGCGCTGGTGATAGTCGCGAACCTCGTCGGCGTTTCCAGTGGGCATGCCGTGTCCTCCGTGCGTGTACTGCACCCACGAGACTTCCCTTCCGAGGCGCCGGAGCGCATAGTACATCTCCATGGCCTGACGAGCGGGAACGTTGTGATCCTGTTCGCCGGTCATTAGGAGGAGCGGCGTCTTGATGCGGTCCGCGTTGAGAATTGCCGAGTGCGCGAGATACTTCTGCGGCTGTTGCCAAAGAGTGGCGCCGATACGGTCCTGGCTCTTTTCGGGTGCATGCGTGTTGCGGACGCCAAGTCGAGGAGAGTCCGTGTAAAAACTGACCATGTCGACCTTGCCCGAGATATTGACGGCCGCTTTGAAGCGGTTGGTCTGCGTGATCAGCAGGTTCGTGGCGTAGCCGCCGTAGCTGGTTCCCTGGACTCCGAGCTTTTCCGGATCGGCGACGCCCATTTCGATCAGCTTGTTCGCGGCGGCTGTGACGCCCTTTTCCCAGGATTCCCCGGGATAGCCTTGTTCGAGGTCGACCGACGGCTCCATGACCGCGTAGCCATGTGCGTTGAGGACGGCGATCGTGCCGTTGAATGTGTCGTCAAAGAATTGCTCGTAGACGAGAAACACCGTGGGATACTTCTTGCCGCTTTCGTAATTCACGGGGTAGTAGAGCACCCCGCGAAGCTTCTTGCCGTCCGCGTCAAGGTAAGCGACAAGTTCGGTCTTGGAAAACGCTTTATCTTTGAGCTGGGGATTGGGTTCGAGGAGCAGCCTCGAAGCGTTCAGGTTTGCTGGCGCGGAGTATAGATCGAGCGGTCGATTGCCGTTTGCGGCGGTATAGACCCAGGTGGATTCATTCCGCGAAAGACGGAAGGCTCCGTGAAGCCGAGCGTCGCGGAACAGGCTCGAGGTTTGCTTTGTGGATGGATCCCACGCAGATAACCCGCGCGACCACTCAGTGCGAGCGCCGTAGCCGAGATAGACACGATTCGCGAGAGCTTCGACGACGCTCCAGCGCGGGGCCTCTTTGTTATCCGGGTCGGCCTTGACGATCTGCGAGCGTTGGGTTGCATCCCTGGTGCTGATCCACCAGATTCCTTCTTTGTTCGTCGCGATCAGTGCGGAGCCGTCGGGCGTGACAGCGGTTGGCGTCAACTTTTCGGAGGAGGAAGCGTCGTTGTCGCCGGCGGTTTCAGTCTTGGCGTCGTCTTTCTTGGGGTCTTCCTTTTTCTTCGCGATCAGTTCACGCGGCTGCTCGTCTTCGATTCCGCCGAACCAGATCGAACCGTCTTTTTTTGCGAACGCGTAGAAGCGCGAGTTCCGGGACCAGATGGGGGTCGAGTCCTTGGTGGATGCGAGAAGCGTGCGAGGCTTTGCGCTCGGATCGGCCAACGCCCGAACCTCGACGCGGCTTTCGCCCAAGCCGAGATGGTCGTAGTCGGTTTTCTTCAGTATGTCGTCGTAGGTAATAAGGAATCGCTTGTCCTCTGTGACGTGGTACTGATTGTGGAGTCCGGACGGCGCCAGTTCGGTTGCCTGACCGGTGGCGGGATTCAACAGGACCACGCTGCGCTCGGCGCTCATCAGCCGAAGGGCGATCCAGGAAAGAAATGGATCCTTGCTCGACTGCACGACGATCGGGGCGCTTGTGAGCGCTTCAAATGCCTGGTGTGCCCTGGCACGCCAGGCGGCATCGCGCAGTCCGACGATCAGGTTCGCGCCGCTCCACACAGGCTCGGAGGTTTCGTCGATGATTTTTCCCGCGGGTAGTTTGGCGGAATGAAGTTGGCCTCTTTCCCAGATTTTGAGGACGAATTCGCCGTTCTCGACGACGTATATCGCGAGCCTTAAGCCGTCCTCCGAGAAGCGGATGTTGCGGGTTTGGCTCTTTTCGAGGATTAGCTGACGCTGGCCGGATTGCGTGTCGATCCTCCACAGGTCGCCCGAACCTGGCGCGATATAAGTGGGATCGCCGAAACGGCTGTTGTCGATGCCGAGGCGTCCGCGGAGCGTCATTGTCGTGACGGCGGCAAAACGCCCGTCGGCTGAGAGGTCAGCGACCTGAACGTTTGCCAGGTCGAGCAGGTCATCGACGGTGAACGGTGTCGGCGCCGCGAGGACCAGCCAGGCCGGCAGCAGAAGGAGAAAAAAGCGCCTCATGGCGCGCTACTGTAGCACAAGGTGGAACAGAAATCGGAGGGACGGACGCATGACGGCAAGTGACTTTCGGCGGATCGCCCTGAGTTTCGACGGCGCGGAGGAAGGCTCGCACATGGGCGCCCTGGATTTCCGCGTCGGCGGAAGAATCTTCGCGACGCTCGCCTCCGTGAAGCAAGGCTATGGCAACCTCATGCTGACGCCGGAGGTGCAGGCGGACTTCGTCGGCGAGCAGCCGGATGTTTTCGTTCCGATCGCTGGAGGCTGGGGACGCATGGGCATGACGCACATCGTGCTTGCGATGGCGAACGAGGACGTGATGCACGGCGCGCTGCGGACGGCATGGAAGCTGCGCATTGACAAGAACGCGCAGCCGCCCGCTAGGAAAAAGCCCACGGCAAAACGTCCACGCCGAAAAGGCTAGGTCCGCGTTGTTTGGCTGTTACGCCGCAAACCCGCCGTCGATCTTGATCTGTGCCCCGGTGATGTAGGCGGCCTCCGGACTCGCGAGATACGCCACTAGACCCGCGATCTCCTCGCCTGTTCCATACCGGCCTACAGCAAGGAAACCTTTAAGCGTCGACGAGAACGGCCCGTCGGCTGGATTCAAGTCAGTGTCGACTGGGCCGGGCTGAATATTGTTCACGGTAATTCCACGCGGGCCGAGGTCGCGCGCGAGCCCGCGAGTAAATCCGGCAACGGCGCCTTTCGTCAACGTGTAAACGGAGGCTCCGGGGAAGGGAATCGAGTCACTATTAACGCTGCCGATCATAATGATCCGGCCACCGGACTTCATGTGCTTGCTGGCTTCCTGCGACGCAAAGAAAACCCCGCGCACATTGATGTCGAGCGCCCGGTTGAAATCCTTCTCGGCGAAATCGCCGATGGGAGCCATGGTCGCGACGCCCGCGTTGTTCACCAGAATGTCGATCCCACCGAGCTGCGCGACCGTTGCTTGGACGGCGTTGCGGACAGCGACGGGGTCGGCGCTGTCGGCCTGGATGGCGATCGCTTTTCCCCCCGTCCGGGAAATCGCCGCAACGAGGTCCTTGGCTTTCTCCGGGGACGAGCTGTAAGTGATCGCCACGGCCGCGCCGTCCTGTGCAAGCCGCGTCGCGATCGCTGCTCCAATGCCCCGGGATGCGCCGGTAACCAGCGCTACTTTGCCTTTCAGAGTTCCATGATCCTGGTCAGCCACGTTTTTCCTCTCTTCTTTGTAATTGGAAGTATAAGAGATGTCGGTAAACGCCCGTGGGATTCGAGTCGCTTGCGGCTTTTGGCGAGTTGCTGCGGACGAAAGTTCCGGCAATAACCCGCGGGTGTTGAATGCCGAGGTGCGACCACAACCTCCTGCTCGCTTTGGTGTTTGGGTTTATGTAGGGCAAAGGTGGGCCGGTCCGAAGGACCGGATGCCGCCGCGAAAGGAAGGTTCCGATGAAGATGAAGTGGATGTTGGCTTGCGCTCTGATAAGCCTGCCCTTGTGCGCACAAGAAGTCGCGGCCCCGCAGCAAACGGGAAGAGCGAAGCAGTCGGAGGCTGCAAGGAACCGCCGCGAGCTGGTGCTCCGCCTGGCCACGGACGCGAGTGCCGCCAGACAGAACGCGACACTGTCCGACGCGCAGCGGAAGCAGTTGGATTCGGCGCTCGAAAGCCTGCAGAGCGCCGGGCAGAGGCGTCGCAAAGGAGAACGGCCGGACCGCGAGAAAATGCGGCAGGCATTGCGGGATCTGAATGAAATCACCGCGGGCGAAGCATTTCGTCCCGAAGATCGGTCCAAGGTCCGCGAAGACCTGATGGCGCTGCGGGAGTTTCAGAAGAAACAGCGGGCGTCAAGACAGGCTCCTGCGCCGAAGGTTGAGTAGCGTTACTTGGCCCAACGTTCCAGGCTCTGGAGCAGGAACCACACTACGGGCAACGCGAAAAGGCTGGAATCGACGCGATCGAGCCAACCGCCATGACCTGGAAGCAGCGTCCCACTATCCTTAAGGCCCGCTCCACGCTTCAGTGCCGACTCACAGAGGTCGCCAAGCTGTCCGGCAATGTTCCCCAGCCCGGCGAGCAACAGGACCCAGTAAATCGGCACGGCCGGCAGCAGGTAATAGGCGTACACCGCGCCGAACGCCATCGAGGCCACGGTCGAGGCCACGGCCCCCTCCCACGACTTTCCGGGGCTGATCCGTGGGGCTAGCTTGTGTTTTCCGATGGCCCGGCCCGTGTACATGGCGGCGATGTCGCCCGCCCAATTCAGCGCGAGCGCGAACAGCAGCCACCACTTGCTGACGGCGCGCAAGTCGATGGCGCAGCGCCACGCGCCAAAAATGTAAATCACGCCGAGTGTCATGGCGGATGCCTGCGAGAGCGCGTTCCGTAAGTTGGCTGCGCGGAGGGCCAGCACCAGCGCCGTCAACGCAATCAGCGCAGGCGTGAACTGACTTCCGCTTGTAAGCAGCACCGCCAGGCCGAGGACATAGCCCATCGGCCCCGGGCGTTCCACACCGTGGGCGGCGACGATGCCTTCGTATTCGTAGAAACAGAGGACCGCGACGGCGGTCAGGATCAAAAGGAACAGCCATTCCCATTCGCCCAGTACGGCGTAGGAAACGGTGGGAATCAGGATGAGGGCGGTTACGATCCGTTTCATCGGGAGACGCCGAGCGCCTCCGCCAGCGGAGGATCAGCCTGGAGAGCAGACGCCGAGCCGAGTCCGCCGAAGCGCCGATCGCGCTTTTGGTAATCGAGGACGGCCCGCAGCAGTTCGGCGCGGTCAAAATCGGGCCAGAGCGTTTCCGTGACGTACAACTCCGCATAGGCGATTTGCCACAGAAGGAAATTGCTCACCCGCATCTCGCCCGCAGTGCGAATGAGAAGGTCGGGGTC
>JBDTTK010000127.1:0-8532 GCA_039930685.1 Bryobacteraceae bacterium
CTCAAGCGTCGTGAATGGATAATTGGCGATCTTCGGCTTCGCCGCCGAAATGCGCGAGATCAGCGTGGACTTGCCCGCATTCGGGAAGCCGACCAGCCCGACGTCGGCGAGCAATTTCAATTCGAGCCGCAGGTGCAGTTCGTCGCCGGGCTTACCGGGTTCGTGTTCGGTGGGAGTCTGATGCGTCGAGGTGGCAAAATGCTGATTGCCGCGCCCGCCGCGGCCACCTTTGGCGATCATGAATCGCTCGCCCGTATGCGTGAAGTCGTGGATCACTTCGCCGGTCTGGTCGTCATATACGATGGTGCCGATCGGCACTTGGAGATCGAGCGATTCGCCGTCGCGTCCCGTTTTCTGGCTGCCTTCGCCGTGACGCCCACGCTGCGCGTGATGCTCCGGGTTGTAGCGGAAATGGAGAAGCGTGTTGTGGTGCGGACTCGCGACCATGTAGACGTCGCCGCCGCGTCCGCCGTCACCGCCGCTGGGTCCGCCGCGGGGGACGAACTTCTCGCGACGGAAAGCCATGCATCCGTTGCCGCCGTCGCCGGCTTTCACGAGGATGCGGACTTGATCGATAAACATTACAAAACTTCGATTCTGGAGGAGGCCGGGCGTTTCATCACGGCCCTGCTGTTTACAAACACGAATGGCCAGTGAGGCGAACCCCACTGGCCACGATCACTTGCGGGGAAAACTCGATGCGCCGCGCTATTCCGCCGGAGCGACGATGCTGATGAACTTGCCCATCCGGCCGCGGTCCCGAAATTCGACGACGCCGGTCACCTTTGCGAACAGCGTATCGTCTTTGCCGCGTCCGACATTGACGCCGGGCTTATAGGGCGTGCCGCGCTGCCGGACAATGATCGAACCGCCGCTGACCAGTTGGCCGCCAAACGCTTTGATCCCGAGCCGCTGGGAATTGGAATCGCGGCCGTTTTTGGAACTGCCTAAACCTTTTTTATGTGCCATTGCTGTGGTACCTGAACTACGCCAAAATCTCGCTGACGGCCACGCGCGTGTAATTCTGGCGGTGTCCGATGGTGCGCTTATACTGCTTTTTGCGCTTGAACTTGAAGACGATCACTTTGTCGCCACGACCGTGCTCTTCGATGGTGCCGGTGACTTTCGCTCCCGAAACCGCGCTGCCCGCAGTCAGCTTATCGCCATCGACGACAGCAAGAACTCGTCCAAATTCAACGGCATCGCCGACTTCGCCCGGAAGTGTTTCGACATCGACGGAGGCGCCCGGCGCCACGCGGTACTGCTTTCCGCCTGTTTCGATTACTGCGTACATTGCTCTACCCTCGTTCTATGATTCGGGCGCTGCCTCAATCGCTGTAGACACACTGGTCGCAGCCAAGGCATAAAGCCGAATTTTCAGTATACATCGAACCGCGCGCCGGGGCAAACTGGGGTCGGCGGGAATGGAATCGGAGTCCGAGGCGATTTCGGCAGCAGGAGTCATCGTGAAAACTACCCTTCGTCTCGCTTCCATCGCTCTGCTCGCTGCCCTTTGTTTCGCCGACGAAACGGAGCCGGCTAAGCATGAACTCGGTCTTCTACTGGGAGCGATCTCCTCTCCGGAGCGGACCCTCACCAGTCCCGCCGGCAAGCTGACCACCTCCCCGGACGTCGCGCTCCAAGCCAACTACGGCTATCGTTTGTATGCAGGCGACCGGGTGGCGGTCTACGCCGAGGTGCACTTTCTCGCCGACGCCCTTCGCGATGTTTCGTCGAACGTCGCCCGCGTCTCGCACGACTACGCGTCGCTATACCTGACCCCCGGCATCCGCGTAAAGTTTGCTCCTCGCAGCCGCTTTTCACCCTATGCCGCTGTCGGCGGCGGATACGCGCTGTACGAGCAAAGCCTGTTCACCCAGGATCAGACCACGCCCAATGGAGCTCCGCGCTTCCGTCATCGTGGGGCTTTCGACGCCGCCGGCGGCGCCGACTATAAGTTTTGGCGTTTCGTGTCCCTGAGAGGGGAGTTCCGCTATTTTTATACGGGCAACCCGGACTTCAACGCAGTGGCCTCCAACAGCGGCCAGCACAATCTGGTCGGCAGCGGCGGGATCGTGCTGCGCTGGGGAAAGTGATCCGCAACCACGTCACCGGAGTTAGACTGGTTTCGTGAAGGCGTTGCTGCTCTTGATCGCGAGCGTTGGATGCTTAGGTTACGCGCTCGCGGATCAGAATCCGCCGTTCGATCGACAGACGTGCGTCGCGGCTCTTCGGAAGCCTACGTACTCAGCCCTGGCGCGCCAGGCGCGCATTACCGGCACGGCCAAGGCGCATATCGAAGTTGCTCCGGACGGCGTTCCGAAAGGCGTTGCTGTCGAAGGCCATCCGCTGCTGGCAGATGGTGTGAAACCTTCGATCCTTGGCTCTCGGCTGGATGCGCGTTGCGGCGGTGAGTTGGAAGTGATCTACCGGTTCGGTTTCGACGAGCGACTGGAAGACTTGCCGCAACCCACAGTCAAGTATCGACAGCCAAATGAGTTTCTGGTCACCGTGGGCGTTCCGGTGATCGTATGCGCATACCGGGCACGATTGAAGAAGCCCTTACTTCAACGCTTGTTTAGCTGGTTCTAACGCGAACCGCTTTCAGCCTTCGCCCTACTCGCCCTTCCAGACGTTACTTCGCGGCGGCCATCGCCCGATGACTGCTCCCGAGGATTGCTTCGATTCTCTGTGCGTACGGTTCCAGCCGAGGATCCGACTTCAGAAAATCATGCCAGGCCTGCAGTGGCGCGTCCAAATCCACGCCGGCTCTTTCGAAGCGCTCGGCCGCGCGAATGAAATCCTCGAGACCCTTCTTCGGCTGTTCGCGCAGCGGCGGCAGGAAGAACGGCTTCCACTCCTCGAGGTATTGGCCCAGCCGGACGCCGAACGGATCGCCCAGTTTCGCTTTCGGATTAGGGTGCACATTCGCGATGTACGAGGCGACCTCGAAGAACCACGAACCCATCTCCGGAATCAGCACCTGATCCCGGTTCGGCCAATCCGTCACTCGATTCCGCGCCCGCCTGCTGACCGACGGCTCCTCTGAATCGATGAAGTTGAGGTAACGCCAGATCGGCGCATTTTCCTCGATGTGGTCGAATTCGTACCGGGCCTCGCTGAGTTTGATCTGCTGGACCGCCCGGCGGTTTTCCTCCGGACCCTTCACCGTAATCCCCCAGACCGCGGCGGCCCCAGTGGCCCAGCCTCCCGTCGCCATCAGGCCCAGAAAGGCGGCCACCGGGATGCGGAGCAGCGAACCCGATGGCATCCAAGCGAATCCGTGGATCGCCACCACGCAAACCGCGAGCAACAGGTAAACCGATACGGCCGCGGGCAGGCGCCACACACCGGAATCCCGATCTGCGGATACCGCCATCAGCGTCCACATGGAAGCAAGGATTCCGATCCAGGCGCCGCATTCGAGCAGGAAGCCTCCCGGAATCCAGGAGAACGACCCGCGCACCATCGCCACGGCGAGCGCGACGGCGACCAGCACAAGGGGCGGAACCGCCATCAGCGCGAGCGGAATCTTGCTTTCCGGTCCGGATGCCCCGAGGCTCGCCCATTGCGTCGCAGCCACGCAAATCGCGGCCAGCACTAAAAGAACATCCAGAAAGATCGTCACGGGTTGCCTCACCCATTCGGGCGCGAAACTCCGGGCGATCCGCTCAGCGGAGAAAGCTTATTTGTCTCGGGCCGACGCGGCTTCGTTCGGCTCCCAAAGCACTTCCGGCGCCTGAATCTGGTTATTTACCCAGCGGCTCCAGACAAACAGCGCATCCGATAGACGATTCAGGTATTTAATGCATTCGGGTGGCACTTCTTCGGTGCGCGCCAGCGTGATCAGAATCCGCTCCGCGCGGCGGCAGACGGTCCGGCAGACATGCAATTCCGCATTGACGCGCGAGCCGCCCGGCAACACGAAACTGCGCAGACTGGGCAGCCCCTCGTTCATCTGGTCAATCTCTATCTCGAGTTGCTCGACCTCACCCAACGTGATGCGCGGTTGTTTCTCGTCCACGTCTTTGGGCAGCGTGGCGAGAATCGACCCGAGATTGAACAGCTCATGCTGGACGCGCCGCAGAATCGCTGTTAGCGCGCCAACACGGGGATGGTCCGGGCCTAGTTGCTCCGTCGAAACGCACGCCAGCCCCACAAACGAATTCAGCTCGTCCACCGTGCCGTAGGCCTCGATCCGCACGGCATCTTTCGGAAGACGATGACCGCCGACCAGGCTGGTCTCTCCGGCGTCGCCGCGTTTGGTGTAGATCCGGTTTAGCGCCAGGTGCGGCTCGTTGAATGGTTTGTCAGACACCATCTCATTATGGCGGGATCCGCTCGCGGGTTCGGTGGCGGCCTTGCGGATCGCGGTAGTCTGAACAAGATGCACGAAGGGCTCCAATCCGGCGGCGCGTTCCAGTCCGGCGCCCCGCTGATCGAGGAAATTGAGACGACGCTCGCCACCTCGCCGACCTTGTGGTGGCTAGGCAGGTCCGGCTTCGTCATTCGCTTCGCGAACATGACGTTCTACGTGGACCCGGTTCTCTCTGAACCGCTCCTCGATCCGTCGGCGATCCACCACGCGGATCTCATTCTGTGTTCGCATGCGCATCCGGGCCACATGGACGGCGCTACGCTAACCGCGATGCTCGCAGCGTCGCCCCGGGCGAAAGTCGTGATGCCCAAGAGCGCCGCCGAGCACGCGCGTTCGCTCGGCATTCCGTTTCATCGAATGACCACGACCGATTCTGATCTGCGCGTCGAGTTCTTCAAGGACGGCTTGTACGGCCGCGTGTACGCGGTGCCATCGGCGCATCCGGAGCTGAATTACACGCCGATCGGCGGCTATCCCCAACTCGGCTATCTGATTCGCTTTGAGCGGTGGACGATCTATCACGCAGGCGACAGCGTTCCGTACGAGGGCCTCGCCGAGCGGTTGAAGCCATACAACGTCAACGTCGCGCTGCTGCCGATTGCGGGCAAGGCGAACTTCACGATTCAACAAGCGGCCCAGCTTGCGGGCGACATCGGCGCAGCCTGGATAGTTCCGATGCACTACGGAACCGGCGATGACAGCCGGTTTGTGGCGCATCTCCTGGGGCAGCGCCCGGAGCAGGCGTTCAAAGTCTTTCGGGTAGGTGAAAAATGGACTGTCCCCGTCGAGTAGTTCCGTTCCTCTTGCTGGCCGCGCCGCTCTTCGCTGCGACAGTTCCGCGCGCGGAGCATCCGCAGCCCCAGTTCGTTCGCGACCACTGGCTGAGCCTGAACGGCGAGTGGCAGTTCAGCTTCAATACTCCGAAGTACGACCGCAAGATTGTCGTACCGTACTGCCCCGAATCGAAACTCAGCGGGATCGCCGACACCGCGTTCCATCCGGTGGTTTGGTATCGCAGGTCGATCAGCGTTCCATGGAAAACCGGCCGGACCATGCTGCGCTTCGGCGCGGTCGACTATCGCGCCAAGGTCTGGGTCAACGACAAGATGGCGGGCGAGCACGAAGGCGGCAATGTTCCGTTCGCGTTCGACGTCACGGCTCTACTGAAGCCGACGGGTAACGTCATCACGCTGCGCGCCGAGGATCCGCCGACGGACCGCTCCATCCCGCGCGGCAAGCAGTATTGGGAGCCGAAATCGAAGAGCATCTTCTACACGCGCACCACGGGCATCTGGCAGCCGGTGTGGCTTGAAGAGGTCGGCGAGGCGCACTTGAAAACGGTCCGCGCGACGCCGCATGCCGACGGCACGGTCGAACTGGAACCCGTGATCGAAGGCGCAAGCGACGGCCTCGAATTCACCGCGACGCTCGCCGACGGAACTGCCGCCGTCAAGAACGTGTTGAAGCCCGCGAATCCGCATTGGTGGTCCGTCGAGGATCCGTTTCTTTATGACGTGACCTATGAGTTGAGACGCGGCGGCGTGGTCGTCGACCGCGTGAAGTCCTACTTCGGCCTCCGCACCGTCGAGGTCAAGAACGGCCGCGTAAACATCAACGGCAAACCAATCTACTTGAAAATGGTTCTCGACCAGGGCTATTGGCCGGAGTCGATTCTTACCCCGCCCACCGACGAGGCCATCCAGTACGACATCCGCATGACCAAGGCCATGGGCTTCAACGGCGCGCGCAAGCACCAGAAGCTCGAGGACCCGCGGTTCCTCTATTGGGCCGACAAGATGGGCCTCCTCGTATCGAGCGAGATGGCGAACGCGTACGTCTTCACGCCCGAGTACGTCGCGCGCTTCACGCGCGAATGGATCGAGGCAATGGAGCGCGACTACAGCCATCCGTCGGTAATCATGTGGGTGCCGATCAACGAGAGCTGGGGCATGCCGAATCCCAAGGATCCGCGCCAGGTGGAACATCTGCGGGCCATGTACGCGCTCGCGAAGTCGCTCGACGCGTCGCGTCCTGTGATCGACAACGACGGCTGGGAGCACGCCGACCAAACAGATCTCTTCGCGATCCACGACTACACGGGCAAGGGCGAGGATCTCTACGCCAGATACAAAGACGTGAAGGCCGGCACGCCGGGCGCGAAGATCCCGAAGAATCACAAAGAGGCGCTGCTCCCCGGCTACGCCTACAACGGAACGCCCATCTATTTGTCGGAATTCGGCGGCGTCGCCTGGATCCTGCCGGGCTCGCTCGTGCCGTCCGACGCCTGGGGCTACCAGGGCGTCGAAAAGTCGCCCGAAGCCGTCCTCGCGCGCTTGCACGGAATCTACGAAGCCATCGCGAAACTCCCCTTCGCCGGCATCTGCTACACGCAGCTCACCGACGTCGAGCAGGAAATCAACGGTCTGATGAGCTACGACCGGAAGATGAAGTACAAGGCCGAAGACATCAAGGCGCTGAACGATTTGCTGCAGTAATGCTGCGCCTCAACATGGGGCGCTGACCATGACCAATGCCTCCGAAGATGATCGCCACGCCGGTCCGCCCCGCAATCAAGCTTTTCTAGAAGCGCTCGACATGTGCTTGATAGGGACGCAACAATCCCCGTGCCTCTCAGCTGACGAGACCGATAAACGCCAGCCGCACCAACGCCATCGCGAACGCAAAGATCGATCCGCCGCGGAACGTCGCTAAGCTGCTCGGCTGGCGTCCCAGCTTGCGCAACAGATCTCCAACGAGACTCATCACGTACCCTGCCACAAGCGGTGCCAACACGAGACTGAGACCCGGGATGAGCACTCGCGTGTGAATGAGCCGGTGCGGGAAGATGAGCACCGAAAGCAGTCCGGCGACTCCGCCCATCAGGATCGTGCCCGCGATCGACACCCACGGACCATAGGTTCTTCGACCACGGAAGCCTTCGCGGAGAGCCTCAGCCACGAGCTCAAAGAGCACCTGCAAAACGACCTCGGCAAAGAGTTCGACTAGGCCTTCGAGCAATGCCGCAAAGATTTCTTCCATATCAAGCCGGCTTTAAAACAGAAAAGGCGCGGACCGCAGTCCGCGCCTTGTTCTCTCAACCAAGCCGTTCGCTTACGCTTTCTTCTCGATCCGCATTCCGTAGAACGAGCGGTACACGAAGAACATCGAAACCACCAGGAACGCCGCTGCGAGGACGTTAGTCATCGTCGCGCCCTGTTCCTTGGTCATCTCGACTGCAAGCTCGACCGCGAGCAAGCCGAACAGCGTCGTGAACTTGATGATCGGGTTCAGCGCCACCGACGACGTGTCCTTGAACGGATCGCCCACCGTGTCGCCGACCACCGTTGCGTCGTGCAGCGGAGTGCCCTTCTCCTTCAGTTCTGTCTCGACAATTTTCTTGGCGTTGTCCCAGGCTCCACCGGCGTTCGCCATGAAGATGGCCTGATAGAGACCGAACAACGCAATCGAAATCAAATAGCCGATAAAGAAGAATGGTTCGACAAACGCGAACGCGAGGGTCGCGAAGAATACCACGAGGAAGATGTTGAACATGCCCTTCTGCGCGTACTCGGTGCAGATCTGGACTACCTTCTTCGAATCGGCGACGCTCGCCTTGGTGGAGCCTTCGAGCTTGATGTTCGCTTTGATGAACTCGACCGCACGGTAGGCGCCGGTGGTTACGGCCTGGATCGATGCGCCGGTGAACCAGTAGATGATCGAGCCGCCCGTGATCAGTCCGAGCAGGAAGGGCGGGTGCAGAATGGATAGCTTTTGGATATCCGAGGTGAGCCCGTTGGTGAGCGAGACAATGATCGAGAAGATCATGGTGGTCGCGCCGACGACGGCCGTACCGATGAGAACCGGCTTCGCGGTCGCCTTGAACGTGTTTCCGGCGCCGTCGTTCTCTTCTAGGTTTTCTTTGGCCTTTTCGAATTTCACGTCGAAACCGAAGTCTTTCTTAAGCTCGGCTTCGATGCCCTTGATGGATTCGATCTGCGACAGCTCGTAGACGCTCTGTGCGTTGTCCGTCACCGGTCCGTAGGAGTCGACGGCGATCGTCACCGGACCCATGCCGAGGAAGCCGAACGCCACCAGACCAAACGCGAAGACCGCGGGAGCCACCATCAGCGCCGCGAGACCCATCATCGAAACCC
>JBDTTK010000128.1:0-8532 GCA_039930685.1 Bryobacteraceae bacterium
TCATCTACCCGGCGATGCGCGCGGATGGGTCGATCGGGCTCGCGGGAATCACCGCGGAGGCGCCGGAAAACCGTCACACGAACTCGAACGCTACGTTCAGGAACGAATGAAAGCGGTTCCTTACAAGCTCGACCGGCACACCGGGCAAATTGTGCTTCATTCAATGCGTGAAGTATGCCTGCACCGCGACTGGCACCTGGTGGCCGCACATGTCCGGACTACCCATGTTCATTGTGTAGTCGGCGACGTCGAAAATCCCGATCTTGCGGCTCGTGACTTAAAAGCATATGCAAGCCGGGCGCTAAATCGCACCGAAGGACCCCGGCGCCGCTGGGCGCGCGAGGGTAGCACGCGCGCTCTTCGCACAGACACGGCGATTCGCGCGGCGGTGCGGTACATTGCGGACGGCCAAGGGGATCCTATGGCAGTGTTTGTGTGCCATAGGGTCGCAGAATACGAATGCTCCCTTTGACAATGGCGCGTATCCAGGTCCGAAACTTTATCCTTGAGAGCACGCATCCCCGCACTGACGTGCGGGGCTACATCCATCACGTCAGCAAGTTACCGATGCTCCGTTGGCTCATAAATACGGCCTGAAATGGCCTGGCGATGGCCCCGCACGTCAGTGCGGGGATCTTAATAACGCCGACTCCATTTCATTCATCGGGAACCGGGTATTGAAACCTCGGCATCGCGACCCAAGTCGCCGAATCCTCCCAGGACTTGCGTCCGAGGGCAGCAACTTCCACTGTTTTACCCGCGATTCAACTGGAGCGCCATCTTCAAGAACGCAAAGATCGTAACGGCCACCGAAAGTCCGGCGAGCACTTTCCAGGCGGTTTCCATCCCGCGATCGACCAGCTTGGGCGTTCCGGCGATGTAGGCGACCAGGAACCCCGACGCGAGGCCGCCGAGGTGGGCCGCATTGTCGATTCGCAGGCCCGGCAGCAAACCCATTGCAAAGCCGTAGACCGCCCAACGGACGTAATACCCGCGAAGCTCCGCGCCGAACGAACCCGGACTCCGCATGCCCAGCGCGATCATGGCTCCCAGAAGTCCGAAGATCCCAGCCGACGCTCCCACCGACAACGAGATGGACCAAAGGTAACTCGCGTAGAACCCCCCGATGGTCGCCACCAGATAGATGACGATCATCCGCGCCTGGCCGAACAGTTCCTCGACTTGAGCTCCTAAGTCAAACAAAACCCAGGAGTTCATCAGGATGTGCAGAACCCCGCCATGAAGGAATCCCGCGGTGATGAAGCGCCACCATTCACCGGCCAGAATCGCCGGAGTGTACTTGGCGCCAAAGGCAATCAAGGATGACCCGTCCGGCTCATACCCGCCCGTTCGAGCGATCGTCGCCGCATACAGCCCGACGTTGATCAGCAGGATCAGCGACGTCACGTAACGCGACGCCGGAATCAGACCAGCGATATCGGACGGACTCCGCCGCTCGATTGCGCGCGGTCCGACGGTGTTGTTGCAGTAGGGACAGACCTTGTCGTCTGTCGTGATGAATGCCCGGCAATGCGGGCACATGCGTCTTTTGTCCACTACTTGGCTATTGTAGCGTGAAGGATTGGCCCACCTCGGTTACAATGGAGATATAGATGCCGGAGTCTATTGAACAGCTTCGACACGAGATTGTCGAAATCGGCAAGCTTGTCTACCAGAAGGGTTGGGTTGCCGCCAACGACGGCAATATCACCATCCGTCTGGAAGACGGGCGCATCCTCGCTACGCCCACGGGTATCAGCAAGGGCATGATGAAGCCCGAGGACATGATCATTTGCGACATGGCCGGCAATAAGCTCGAAGGGAAGCGCGAGCGGACCTCAGAGATCGCCATGCACCTGACGATCTACGGCATGCGGCCCGATATCCGGTCGGTAGTGCATGCGCATCCGCCGACGGCGACCGGATTTGCCGCCGCCGGGCGTGCGCTCAATCTGGCCCTGCTGCCGGAAGTAGTCATCGGCCTCGGATCGATTCCTCTGGCGGATTACGGTCTACCGGGAACGCCGGCTCTGACCGAGGGCATGCTGCCGTATATTCCGAAGTACGACGCCATCCTGATGGGCAACCATGGCTGCGTCGCTTACGGTCCGGATCTCTTGTCCGCCTTCTTTCGCATGGAGACGCTTGAGCACTTCGCCCGCATTACCTTCGTTGCGGAGATGCTGGGCGGCGCCAAAGTCCTGCCGCGCGACGAGGTCCAGAAGCTGTTCGATTCTCGCGCTCGTTACGGCGTAAAGGCCTGTTCCTTCTTGGAACCGGGTGCTCCGATCGTGGCGGAAGATCTTCCGCAGCGCTCGGAAAAGCTCGAGATCACCCGCGAGGAGTTGATCTCGATCATCGACGAAGCGCTCCGCTCACGCGGCGTTCTCTCTTAGCCAAATCAATCGACTGCTCACGGCCTAAACGATCGTCATGGAAACGATGTTGCGTGCTGCTTAGAACACGTACGTCCAAACGATCGTCCCCTGCACGCCGCTCGGGATGCCTTGCTCTCCGGGCAGAGCATCGGGACTACCGATCTTGAAGCCGAGGCTCATGCCGCCCTTCTTGCTGGCCTTTGCTAGCCCGCTGGCCGCTTCGACTGCTTTCTGCACTGCTCCGACGTGGGGCTTGATGAGCGCGCCGACCTTGCTGACGTCGCTGACGTTCGTGAAGCCCTGCGTCGCCGCCGCGATCTTCCCCAGCCCTCTTTCCGCCTCGCTAAAGATTTGGGCGAGATTCGCGCTGTTTGGGATATAGGTGTCCTGCGGGAAGCTGAGAATGATTTCCCAGCGGTCCTTCGAGAGCGTTCCGGACAGATAAAATGGACCTGAGTTCGCGTTGAGCTTCAACGCGCCGCTCCAGGATAGGCCGAAGGAGAGAGCCTTTTCGCCGCTCTTGAGATTCGCAGTGGCCCCGCTCACGCCCACATTGAAATTGGCGCCCTTCGGTCCAATGGTGACTCCGTCGTTAACGGATTTGATCACCTTCTTCACGGCGTCCACCACGTCGCTGGTCGATGGCGGTGGATCTGAGGAAGACGGCGGCGGACTATCCGGGACGTCGTAGGACGCGGACCGCAGCACCAGGCCTGGAGCATTGAACGCCGCCCACTTCGAGACAACCGCGCGAATCTCTGCGTCCGTCAGCGGACTCATCCCATAAAAGAGCTCCGACTTGATCTTCAGCACGACGAGATCGAGGGTCGAGTATTCGACCTTCGACTTGCTGCCGTAGAGGAACGCGACAATCCGGTCTTCTGGCTTCACGGGCGTGACTCCTGTCGTAATTATTACGCGCGATTTCGTGAAGCGGCGGATCAGGTGGCGGGGACGTCGTGCGCTGGACTGTTGTCAGCACCGAGAGTCGCCAGCGCCCAGCGTGGGCCTGCGGGATGGCCGCCATCGACTCCCGACCGGTTCGCGCGGCCCTCGGCCGTTTTGCCCAGAATCCCCTTCCCGCTGAAGTATGCTGAAGCTGGGTAGAATGCCAGCCGCGTCCGAATCATTGAATCCGTCCGCGAGATCCAACTGGCGCCAGATCGCCGAGTTATTGCGGCCTCACTGGAAAGTCCTAAGCCTCGCTCTCCTGGCCGTCTTCGGGGAAACCGCCGCTGATCTTCTCGAGCCTTGGCCGCTCAAGATCATCGTCGACAACTTGCTGCAATCCAAACCGCTGCCGGCCTGGCTGGACGGGTTGGTTACGCAGATTGTGGGGAGCGACAAGTTCGCGGTGCTGAACTTCGCCGTGATCGCTGTCGCGGTGATCGCCGCCGTCGGCGCAATCAGCAGCTATACCGAGAAGTACCTCACCACCAGCGTCGGCCAGTGGGTGATGCACGATCTCCGGCGGAACCTCTATCAACACATCCACCTGCTATCTCTGGCTGAACACGACGAGACGCGGACCGGAGATCTCATTAGCCGTGTCACCAGCGATATTGAAGCGGTTCAGAGTTTCATCACCTCCGCCTTGCTGGGCATGCTCGTCAACGTACTGACGCTCGTCGGCATGATCTCGGTGATGTTTTACTACAACGCCCGGTTTGCGCTGATCTCGCTCTCCATTGTTCCGGCGCTGTTCGTAGTGGTCTTTTTGTTTACCAAGCGCATCAAGAAGTCCTCACGCGCAGTCCGCCAGAAGGAAAGCGAACTGGTCAGCATCGTCCAGGAGGTGTTCTCCTCCATTCGCGTCGTGAAGGCGTTCTCGCGCGAGGATTACGAACAGCAACGTTTCGAGGAGCAGAGTCTCGAAAACGTCGAGACGGCGCTCGAGGCCCGGGCGGTGAAGGCAAAGCTTTCTCCGATGGTGGAAGTCCTTGCAGCAGCCGGAACGTGTCTGGTCCTTTCCTACGGTGCCCGCCTCGCGCTGAATGGACAGCTTAGTACCGGCGACCTCATCATCTTCCTCGCCTATCTGGGCAAGATGTACAAGCCCATGCGCGACCTCGCCAAGATGGGCGACACGGTCTCGAAGGCCGCCGTCAGCTACGAACGCATCCAGGAAGTTCTGAACATGGTCAGCCGTGTTCGCGATCTCCCGGGCGCGCGCCCGGCTCCCTCGTTCAAAGGGAAGATCGAATTCGAAGGCGTATCGTTCGGATACACGCCGGAACATCAGATTCTCAAGGAGGTCAGCTTCTCGATCGAGCCCGGACAGGTCGCTGCGTTTGTCGGTCCAAGCGGTGCAGGCAAATCGACGATCATCAGCCTGATTCCCCGCTTCTACGATGCGACGGCCGGACACGTGAAGATCGACGGAGTCGACATTCGAAAGTGCACTCTACGATCGGTCCGGGAACAGATGAGCTTCGTGCTGCAGGATACCGTTCTGTTCCGCGCGCCGATCTGGAAGAACATCGCATACGGCAAGCCCGAGGCGCGGCGCGAGGAAATCGTGCAGGCGGCGAAATTGGCGAACGCCCACGAGTTCATCGAGAAAATGCCGGAAGGCTACGACACCATGGTGGGTGAGCGGGGCGTGACCCTTTCGGGCGGTCAGCGTCAGCGGATCGCCATCGCGCGGGCCGTCGTCCGAAATACCCCGATTCTCATCCTGGACGAGCCCACCTCAGGTCTCGACGCCGCCTCGGAACAGATCGTTTTTGAGGCCCTGGACCGTCTCATGGAAGGGAGGACCAGCGTCGTCATCGCGCATCACCTGCTGACCATCCAGAAGGCGGACGTGATCTTCGTGATCAAGGACAGCCGCATTGCGGAAAGCGGCACGCACGACGAACTGCTCGCCGCCGGTGGCGTGTACGCCGAACTCCACGGGTTGCAGTCAGGGAGTGGCGCCGAACCGTCGCCCGATAAATAGCCGCCCTCGGCTTGTCCTTTAAAGCTTGTTCAAATCCGCGATTCGGCCTTGCACCACTTGAGCAAATCCCTCGACCTCGTCCGCTGAATACCCGGCTGCGCGAAAGCAGTCGCGAATCTGTTCGTTTGACAGTTGCCCAAGCAATTGACCCAGCCACTTGGCGTGGGTCCTCGGAATCCGTTTGGCAATGCTCTGCATTCGTGTTCGGGTCAGATAGTTTGGAAGGTCAAAGACCGTGAGAAAGAACGGGCGGCTGCTCATATGGAAGTCAACCAATTCCGGCCTTACCTTCTGCACGAACTTCGACTCGCGGTATTCGCGCAGGTTGCTCTTTGACCGCACGAGCGGATTTCCGGTCCGGCCGAAGCTCGCGCCAAGGTCGCTAATGGCATAGCGGGTCTCCTGCCCGGCCTTGTCATAGATGACGTTATTGACTTCTTTCAAATCCCAATTGTTCACCAGCGCCATCATGACCCTCAGCCCGTTCATCTCTTTGGTTCCGGTGAAAGGATTCTTGTACCAACTCCAGGTTCCGGCCTTTTCCTGGCCTTTTATCTTCCGCTCCATTCGTGCCCCGCGCACGATCCCGCCGGTAGCAACGAACTGATTGCCGCGTTTAAGTCGAGGCATTTTGTCGACGCGCAATTCGGCCAGATAGTAGTCTTCGTCGGTAGAGTATCCCGCTGCCCACACGAGGCGGGTGGCCGCTGTTTCGGATTTCGTCTCTTCTCCAAGCTTTACCTTCCAGTGAGTCCCCTGGTCGTCGACAATCTCAAACTTAGGCGACGTGCCTTGCGCGTCTTCCTTGACGAAAGTGTATTTGCCCGCTGGCGCATGTGCCTTGCCACCGGAGCCGTAGAACAGATTGAGCGATCCCATGCTTCCTCGGTCGTGCCACAGCGCTGCTGCTGGAGCGGTCGCGACTGCCGTCGCTCGGAAAGCCTTCCGTTGCGGCTCCTTCTCGGCCCCCAGGTTTAGGGGAAGCGCGAGCGCCACAGCGATGCATGAAGCCGTTAAGAGGACACGTCGTCGGTTGTACATAGATCTCCTGCCTTGAAATCCCGAGCTTGGGCAGGTCTGCGCAAAAGGGCTCCGGAGACTTCAAGTGATTAATTGCACGTTCACGACCGTTTGGATTGGAGTCTGGAACTCGACATGCAAGAGGGCGCTCGGAGACGCTAGAACGGCACTGGCCGTATTTGGTCACGTGACCTGGAGTGGTCGGCCATCCAGTGACCACGAGGTGATTTGCCTGATGGACCACCTCAGAAACGTAGTTCGTCCGGGCCCCAGTTACTGGCCTGCAAAGTGCATTAACGGAGAGGTGCGACTGCTGCTGTTAGTCACCTGTGGCAAGGCCGGTCGAAGGACTCATTCTGAAGCTATTAGTTCAACCTCGCGACGGCGTCGGGCCTCTTCTTGCAGGGATCAAGTCTGCAAAAAAGAGCATCGACATCCTTATCTTCCGCATGGACTTCAACGACATTGAGGCTGCATTAATTGCAGCATCGGGCAAAGGTATAGCGGTCCGTGCCCTGATCGCGCATACCAATCGAGGCGGCGAGCCAAAGCTGCGGAGCATGGAGATGCGCTTTCTCGAAGCCGGCATCACGGTGGGCCGCACGGCGGCGGATTTGACCCGCTATCACGGCAAGATGATGATCGTCGATCGGCGCCTTCTCTTCCTGCTGTCATTCAACTTCGTCCATCTCGATATCGATCACAGCCGGGGATTCGGCGTGATCGCGAAGAACGCAAAGGTGGTTGGGGAAGCAGTGAAGCTATTTGAGGCGGATCTGAACCGCCAGACCTACGAAGCGGGTCTCGGCACCTTCATCGTCAGCCCCACCAATGCGCGCAAGGAACTCGCGGCTTTCCTTAAGCAGGCCCGTAAGCAGCTACTGATCTACGACCCCGATCTCGCCGACAAACAAATGATTCGCATTCTCGAGGACCAAGCGAAGGCCGGCATCGAGGTCAAGGTCATTGGAAACATGCTGGCTCCAAGTTCAAACATCGCCGTGGCGGCACTCACCAACATCCGTTTGCACACGCGAACGATCATCCGGGACGGCCGCCAGGCCTTTATCGGCAGCCAGAGCCTGCGCGAATCGGAACTCGATGAACGGCGCGAAATTGGAATGATGGTTCGGACGTCCACAATTGTGGGCGAGCTGTTAGCCACCTTCGAGAAGGACTGGGCCTCCACTGGCTTCGACGAGGCTCGTCGGGACGCCGCCAAGCCGCTCGAAAAAGAACCGCCAAAGATTACAGCAAAGGCTAACCGCGCTCTCGCCAAAGAGATGGCTCCGTTAAAGACAAAGCTCAAGAAGGCGATCAAGAAAGCCGTCGAAAGCGCGGGTAAGGACGCGCAGATGCACGGGGCGCTGAAGCTTACCGTAAAGGCAGCCGTAAAGATCGCCGTCAATCAAGCGGTTCAGGAATTGGCGGAAGAAGTCCAATGACGCGAGGCGTAGAGCAATCATGAGACACGTGCCATACAAACTCATCCTGGTTTCCCTCGTGGCGACGCTGGTTTTGGCGATTGCAGCGGGCGGTCCGCAGGCGGCGTCCCGGCGGCCGGAGCCTCCGGCTTTCGGCGATTTCTCGGATCGTGTGAACCAATATCTACAACTCCGCAAGGCGCTGCCGAAGCAGCACACCACGAAGCGCCGCAAGGAAATCGTCGACCGCCGGACCGCCCTCGCGCAAGCGATCCGCGAGGCGCGGCCTGACGCCAAGCAAGGCAATATCTTTTCGGCCGAAACCAGCGCCCAGTTCCTGGCCGTCATCCGCCGGACGCTCCAGGGAACTAAGGCCGCCAATGTCCGCAAGACAATCCGCCAGGGAGATCCCGTCGCAGGCGTCCGGGTGAGCGTGAACAGGCCATATCCGGAAGACTTGCCTACGACCACGGTTCCGCCCACCCTGCTCAAGCGGCTCCCGCAGCTGCCGGAGCGATTGGCTTACCGGATCGTCGGACACGAGTTCGTTCTCCAGGACACAGAAGCCCGGCTGGTGATCGACTTTATCCCCGGGGCTCTTCCGTAATCAGCCGTACCGAACACGTTTTTACCGAACTAGGCAAATTATGCGCTACACGCGTCGCTTCTTTCTACTTATGCTGTTTAGCCTGGGTGCCGCGCCTCTTCCGGCCCAGGATCTCACGCTGCCTGCGAAGTCCGGCGCCGTTCGCTTCGCGGTGATCGGCGA
>JBDTTK010000129.1:0-8518 GCA_039930685.1 Bryobacteraceae bacterium
GGAAACGTAAAGACCTCGTCGCTGACCGCAGTAAGCGGATAGTAGGCGGACTTCTTGACCAGCGCCTCCAGCTTGCCGTCTTTTTCAAGGATGTAGAGGACTCCGCCCTCGTCGCCGTACTCGCCGATGTACTGCGAGCCGCGGGGCGAGTCGGCGGCAGCGAGAACCCCGACCAGCAGAGCGCCGGCCAAAGCGGATCGCACAATGCGCATTACAGTTGCTCCCCATCGATCGCGGCCGCAAGGCGCTGCTGCGCCATCGCGGTCTCGCGAGACACGATTTCGGCGTGCGCTCCCCCCGGTTGGGAATCGAGCGATGCGCTCAGATGGAAGCCTCCCGACGGGAGGCGATGCAGGTCGAAGGTCACGACCGATACTCCATCTTCCCAGACACAGCGCAACTGCTGACCGGAGGCGCCGTACTCGACGACATGCTGCGCATCCAGCCAGCCTTTGCCCAACCAGCGGGACGGCGTCTCGAACAAATCGAGCAGCACGGCGGGCTTGGCGGGATAAAGCGAGCCCCGCATGTAGAACGAATCTTCCGATGCGACGATGCCTGTCATTCCATCTCTCCTTCTTTCCTATAGCCGCGTACGGACTACCGTGCGCCCGGTCCGAGCAGCATGCGTCCCGGCTTTGCGCCGGTATGCTGCCCCTCGCGGACCACCAACTGCCCGTTGACCAGCACATCGCGGATACCCACCGAGATCTGATGCGGCTTTTCATACGTCGCAAGATCGCCAACGGTATCGGGATTGAAGACGACGATGTCGGCAAACATGCCTTCCTTGATCAAGCCCCGGTCCGGGATCGAGAGGCGGGTCGCGACGGCGGAACTCATCTTGCGGATGGCGTCTTCGAGCGGGATCACTTTCTCTTCGCGGACATATTTGCCGAGGATGCGCGGGTAGTTTCCGTACGACCGGGGATGCGCGAGGCCTTTGGCGGTCTCCGGATCGAGGCCAGCGGCGTCGGTGCCGAACTTGATCCATGGCTGGCGGAGCTGGGCCTTGATGTTGTCCTCGCTCATCATGAAGTAGATGGTTTCGACGCGGCGGTGTTCCGACAGAATCAGGTCCATAGCGGCGTCGAGCCAATGCTTGTTCTGCATCTTGGCGATTTCGCTGAGCCGCTTGCCGGTGTAGGCGGCGTTCTCGGGATTGACGGTCTGCGTGATCAAGACACCTTCAGGAGTCGCCAGCGTGCACATGTTCTCCCACTCGGTGGTTTGGTGCAGGACCTCCTGCCGGATTTTGGTGCGCATGGCGGGATCGGCGAGGTTATCGAACAGCTTGCCGTCGGCGGACGCGTTCGGCGGCAGGCAGGCGGTAAGTCCGGTGCCGCCCGCTGTGTAGGAATACATGTCGGCGGAGATATCGAGGCCTGCGGCGCGTGCTCCGTTGATTTTGTCGAGTGCCTTGGCCATCTTCGGCCAGTTGACCGGCCCGCTGGCTTTGAGGTGGTAAATCTCGACGGGTACGCCGCCCTTGCGTCCGATCTCGATAGCTTCGTCGATGGCCTCGAGCAGGCGGTCCGCTTCGGAGCGCATGTGCGTGATGTAGACGCCGCCGTATGGCGACATCGCTTTCGACAGGCCGATCAGCTCCCGCGTGCTCGAGTATTCGCCGGGAGGATAGATGAGAGCGGAGGCGAGTCCGAACGCGCCGTCCTCCATGGCCTCTTTCATCGCGGCGGCCATCTCCTTCATCTCGCCGTCGGTCACTTCGCCTTGCGCCATGCCCTTGCCGTACATGCGCATGGTCGTCGCGCCAACGAAGGAGCCGAAGTTCGCGGACGTGCCGTGCGACTGCATGGCTTCGAGCCAGCGCCGGAAGCCATGCGGTCCGCTAAAGTCCTGGAGAACCTCGCGGCCGGTGCTTTCGAGAGTCTTGGTTTTCTCGTTGGCGGGCGCGTTGGTCGCGCCTTCGCCCATAATCTCGGTGGTGATGCCCTGGGTGATCTTGCTGATGACGCGTCCGTCGCCGCTGAGGAACGCCCCACGCGAGTGGCTCTGGATGTCGATGAAGCCCGGAGCTACGACCATTCCCTTCGCATCGATAATCTGTTTCGCCTGCATCGTGCCGGATCTTCCGGCCGGCGCGATCCGCGCGATCCGATCGCCACGGACGAAAACATCCCCATAGAACCAGGCGTTACCGGTCCCATCCACAATCCGTCCGCCCCGGATGATCAGATCGTATGGCTGTTGGGCGGAGGCGAAAGCGGCGGTCAGGAGGGCAAGAACAACGGCGTAACGCATGAGTCACATTCTAGCGGTTCCCGGGACGGGCGCTCCCGGCGGGTCCTTCAAAGAGTAAATGCCGGCGGATTCAGGATGGCATTTCGCGTCCGCCGAGGCCAGCGACGTCGGCGCATGGTGATCGATCGCTCTTGGCTAAGTCCTTACGCTCCTTTACTAATAACAGCCTCCTGCAGCTCGTCTAACAAATGCACCCCGTGATAGGATGTTGGATAGAACTCCTGCCGGGGAAATGTCGTTATACACAGGCAGGGGCGTTCACTCTCAATGAAACGTAAGTGGAAGATCTGGATCGGCGTCGTCGTGTGTCTCGCCGTGCTTGGCGGAGCGTTCGCGGCTTATCGTGCAACGCAGAAGAATATCGTGACGGTCCAGACCGGTACCACATCGCGTCAGGACCTTGTCTCGCTGGTAACCGCATCGGGCGAAATCAAGCCGCGAAATTACATCAATATTGGCGCAAATGCGCAGGGCCGGCTCACGGAAATCCTGGTGAAAGAGGGCGACCACGTTCGAAAAAATCAGGTCGTCGCGCGCGTCGAGTCGATTCAGGCGCAAGCAGACGTAGCGGCGCAGCGGGCCGCGGTCAACTCCGCGATGTCGGATGCGGCGGCGGCGGAGGATGGCGTCAAGGTCCTCGACGACTCGATCCGGAATGCCGAGGCGTCGGTGGCGCGCGCCAAAACCGAGCTCGAGCGAGCCAAGCTGAACTTCGACCGCTACGACAATTTGTTCAAACAGAAGCTGATTTCGAAGCAGGATTGGGATCAGAAGCGCGTCGACTACGAGGCGCAGCTAGCGGCGGTCCACGAAGCGGAAACGCGCGTCCAACAGGCGAAGTCGCAGCGCGCACAGGGCGCGGCTCAGTTGACGTCGTCGCAGCGTCGCATTACACAGATGCGCGCCAACCTCACCCGTATCGACGACGTGCTGGCGCGGCATGACGCCGTCGCGCCGATTGACGGCGTAGTGACGAACCTGCCGGTGCGCGTCGGCGAGACGGTGGTTCCGGGTATCCAGAACTCCTCGGCAAGCACGATCATGACGATCGCGGACATGTCGTTGATCACCGCCGAGGTGAAGGTCGACGAAACCGACATCGTAAACGTAAAGCTCGACCAGCAGGCCGTCATCGCGATCGACGCGATCCCGGGCCGCACGTTCACCGGCCGGGTCATCGAGATCGGCAATACGGCGATCCTGCGGTCCTCGGGCGTGGCTGCGTCGCAGAGCGCGGTCTCGAGCCAGGAAGCGAAAGACTTTAAGGTCGTCATCGCGCTCGATAATCCGCCGGATGAGATTCGGCCGGGCTTGTCCTGCAACGCCAAGATTACGACCGCCACCCGGTTGAACGCACTGACGATTCCGATCCAGGCGCTCACCGTCCGGCAGAAGGGCGATCTGGAGCCGCAGAAGAAGGAAGCGCCGACCAACGCTCCGGTCGATGCGGTGGCGGAGAAGGCCAAGAAGAAAGAGCTCCAGGGTGTTTTTGTCATCAACGGAGAGAAGGCCGAGTTCCGCGAAGTACAGACGGGAATCACGGGCTCGACGGACATCGAAGTCGTCAAGGGATTGCAGCAGGGCGATCAGATCATCACCGGCAGTTACAAAGTGATTCGCACGCTGCGCAACGAGACGCGAGTGAAGGTCGACAACAAGCCTCCGGTGTCCGCGGAGTCGAAAGGGTAAAATAGCTGAAAGGCTATAAATAGGAATGGCTCAGGCAGCAGTACAGGATAAACTCGAGCGCGGCGAGCAACTCAAGCGCGACGGCATCGTCATCCGCACGTACGATCTCTGGAAGACCTACGTCATGGGCGACCAGGAGATCAACGCAGTTTCAGGTTGCGATGTCGAGATCAAGCGCGGCGAGTATGTCGCCATCATGGGTCCGTCGGGTTCCGGCAAGTCGACGCTGATGAACCTGATCGGCTGCCTCGATACCGCCACGAAGGGCCTCTACTATCTCAACGGCAAACTGGTCAGCGACATGGACGATGACGAACTGGCCCGGATCCGGAACATGGAAATCGGCTTCGTGTTCCAGACGTTCAATCTTCTCGCCCGCGCGACCTCGCTGCACAACGTAGAGCTTCCGCTGATTTACGCCGGCATTTCCGCCGAGGTCCGGCAGGAGCGCGCGAAGGCTGCGCTGAAGTCGGTCGATCTCGACAAGCGCATGTATCACAAGCCGAGCGAGCTTTCCGGCGGTCAACGCCAGCGTGTCGCGATCGCCCGAGCCCTGGTCAACAATCCGTCGATCCTGCTTGCCGACGAACCGACCGGCGCGCTCGATAGCGCCACCGGCGTCGAAATCATGGGACTGTTCGAGCGCCTGCATCAGCAGGGCAACACGATCATTCTCGTGACGCACGAGCACGACATCGCCATGCACGCGCATCGCGTAGTCCACATCCGCGACGGCAAAGTCGAACGCGACGAACGCATCAAATAGCCTCCTCCGGCTCCGTCCCGCATCCCGGCGATGCATATGAATTGCTCGAATTGTATGCATGGAAGGGTATACTATTGCCATGAGGACCACGCTGAATCTGTCCGAGGAACTCATCGACAAAGCGCGAAGAATTACGGGCATCCAGGAGAAAACGGCCTTGATCCACGCATGTCTTGAGGCTGTCATCCGCCGCGATGCGTATCACCAACTGGGGAAGATGGGCAGAACCATGCCTAAGTTGAATCCGATTCCACGCAAGCGGGCTTCCGCGAAGTGATCCTTGCGGACACATCGGTTTGGGTCGAACACTTTCGTAATGGCGACCCTCCGTTTGCAGTGTTGCTGGAGGAAGAGGAGATCGCGACCCACGAATTCATCGTGGGCGAACTCGCTTGCGGCAATCTTGCAAACCGGGCACGCACGCTGGCGCTGCTGGGCCTTATCCAAAGGCTACCCAGCGTCGGACACGAAGATGTCCTCGCCTTTGTCGAGACCCATCGGCTGTACGGTCGAGGGCTCGGCTGGATTGATATGCATCTCCTAGCGGCGGCGTGGCACTCCGGAGCCAAAATTCTAACGTTGGATCGGGCAATGCAGACGGCAGCGGAAGCACTTCGGCTGGCGGCTTCTTCGCTTTAGAGCAGCGCTAGAATCAAGCCCCAACTGACAGCGCACAGTGCGACGCAGGTCGCCGTGCCGGTCAGCAGCGCGCCGCCGCCGACGCGAACCAGACTCCGCAGGCTGACTTCGAGCCCCATCGCCGCCATCGATAGCGTCAGCAGGACCTCGCCGAATTGGGTGATCTGCGAAGCATACGGCAGCCATCCCAGGCTGTTCAGGGCGAACAGCGCCAGAAATCCCCACAGGAACGGCGGCACCAAGCGCGAATAGTTGGTGGTCTTGGTTCCGTCGCCGCGCTTCGCCGCCGCGAGCGCAAGGACGATGAGAAACGGCGCGAGCATCGCCACGCGGACCAGCTTCACGAGAGTCGCGAGCGGTCCGGCTTTCTGGCTGAAGGCGAAGGCGGCGGCGACCACCTGCGGCACGGCGTGAATGGTGGTTCCGGACCAGACGGCGAACTGCTGATCGTTCATCGAAAGCCAGCCGCCAAAAACGGGCGCACTGAACATCATGATGAGGCCGAGCAGGTTGATCGTGCCAACCGAAAGGAACAAGTCCTGATCGTCGGCGTCGATCATCGGCGCGACGGCAATGATGGCGCTGTTGCCGCAGATGGCGGTTCCGGCGCCGATGAGGACGGCGGTCTTTCCAGCGACGCCGAACAGGCGTCCGAAGAACCAGGCGGCCAGCGTTCCGAAGGCGATGCACGCGAGAATAATGACGGCGGCCCGCCATCCGACTTGGGCCACGTGCTTCGCGCTGAGGCTGGCGCCGGTGAGCACGATGGTCCAGGGGATTACGCGCTTCACGATCGTCTTCGAGCCGATCAGCGCTTCCGCGGGCAGATTGAGGAAGTTTCGGGCGAGAGTGCCGAGAACGATCGCGAGAATCGCGGCGCTCACCGGATGCCGCACGCCAAAGTCTCCAGTGACCTGAAACGGCGGAAACGGTAAGTAGTGAAGCGCAAAAGCAGCGGCAGCGACAGCCACCGCCGCGAAATAGCGCCGAATCATCCCCAGGTTACTTTCTCCGTCACTACTGCGTGATGCCCTTTTTCTTGAAGTCGCCCGCTTTGACGATGGAGAAGTCGGCTGTCTTCACCCACTTTCGCAGGATGTCGTTCAACTGCTGGGTGGACAGCGCGAGCACTGCGTCTTCCTGTTTCTTGTCGTAGGCCATAGTGCGGCCGTTCGCCTCGTTGGTCGCGAGGTGACGCGCAAGCGCCCCGTCCTGCGTCCGGAAGATCTGCTGCTCCTGCTTCCAGGACGCCTTGAATTTTTCGACTTCATCGGCGCTGTAGCCGTCCTTCAGAATCTTGTCGAGTTCGTCCTTGAAGGCGGCTTCGACTTTGAGGGCGTTCTCCGGCGCGCAGATCGCGACCATAATCAGCGTGGATCCAGTGTCCTTATCCGGCGCGACAAGCACCGTCTGGACGCCGTAGCTGAGACCTTCCTTCTCGCGAATGCGCATGGGCATGCGGCCCTTCAAACCACCGCCCATCACGTAGACGGCGAAGTCGATTGCCGGATAATCAGGATCCTCTTCGCGCAACTTCAGGTTGGTGGCCGCGTAGAAGAACGCGTTGGCCTTGTCCGGAGCCTCGATCATCCTGTTGATGGGCGGCGGGGTGGCGTAGACCTTGGTGATGTGTTTGTAGGGCGCCTTCGACTTCCAGTCGCCGAACAGTTCAGCGGCCAGCTTGTGGACTTCGGCGGCGTCGAAGTCGCCGACGACAGCCAACTCGGCGTTGCTCGCCCCGTAGAACTTCGCGTAGAACTTCTTCGCATCGTCAAGCGTGACGGCTTTGATGCGCTCGATCTGCTCATCCGGGTTGAACGGCGCGCGAATGTCATCGGGAGGATAGATCTGCAGATGCTTGTTAATGGCGACGGTGGCGAGAGTTTGCGGCTCGCTCTTCGCGCGTTCGAGGTTGGCGATATTGGATTGCTTCCACTGCTCAAACTCGCGTTCCGGGAAAGCCGGCTGACGCAGGACCTCGGCAGCCAACCGTAAGGCGTCTGGCAGGCTGTCGTGCACCGTATCGATGGAGGCAGACGCACTGGACGCCGCACCGGCGACATTCATTCGCGCTTTCATCTTGTCCAGCGCATCTTGAATCTGCTGGCGGGTTTTCTGCGTGGTGCCCCGCATGAGCATCAGTCCGGCCGCGCTGCCAGGCACGGCCTGGCCCCGCAAGGCGTCGAGTTCTCCAAAGTGAAGCGTAAGCACCGCATTCACGGAACCACCGCGCGTCTTCTTCGGAAGCAGCGCGAGCTTCATTCCGTTCGGCAGCGTGAAGCGCTGCGTGCGGGTGTCTATGTTTGCGAACGACGGGTCGAAGGATTCGCCGGCGGCGACGGCTGCGCCGCCCTTGAAGTCTTTGAGGAGTACATCCGAGTCCGGCGCGGCCGGAATCTCAGAGCGGTCCGGCGTGGCTTCCGGGATGAACTGGCCGAGCGTGCGGTTCGAGGGTTTGAGGTACGCTTTGGCGACACGCGCGACGTCCGCGGGCGTCACCGCCTTCAGCTTGTCGCGCTGCAGGAAGAGCAACCGCCAATCTCCCATTGAGGCCCACTCGCTGAGTTCCACGCCGATGTTTTCGGCGTTGTTCAGATCCAGTTCGACCTGCTTCACCAGGCGGGTCTTGGCGCGATCCACCTCTTCTTTCGAAGGCGGCTCTTTGGCGATCGCGTCGAGGGTCTTCAGAAGCGTTTCGCGGGCTGCGTCGAGCGACTGTTCCTTGCGGAGATTCGCGGTAAAGAACACGACGCCGGGTTCGCGCAGAGGAAGGTCTGCACCGCTGGCCGAGGTTGCGAGCTTATTCTCGACAAGAGCCTTGTACAAGCGGCCCGAAGGTGTTTCGCCCAGAACGGCGGTAAGAACCTGCACGGCTTCGTAATCAGGGTGCGATCCGGCGGGGACATGATACATCGCGACGACCGATTGCGTGTCGCCGACGCGCCGCAGTGTGACGGAGCGTTCGCCGTCCTGCGTGGGCTCTGTCGTGTAGGTCTTCTGGATGACCCGCGTCGGCTTCGGAATCTTGCCGAAGCTATTGGCGATCCAATCGAGGGTCTTGGCCTGATCGAACTTACCAGCCACCACGAGCATGGCGTTGTCCGGCTGATACCACTTGCGGTAGAACGCCTGCAGGCGATCGATCGGCACATTCTCGATGTC
>JBDTTK010000130.1:0-8506 GCA_039930685.1 Bryobacteraceae bacterium
CGAGATTCAGTATCAGCCTGGGGGTGACCCGGAAGTCGTCCTGAATGAAGAACCATGTATTCCAGTCGCTGATCAGGGAGGGGTTGAGTCCGAATTGAAGCGAGACGCTGCTGGGAATGTTTGCCAGCATATCCGCCGCGCTGGAGTAGGTGACGGAAGACGCCACCTGATTGACGCGCGATGTGTCCTGGTAGTAGTAGATGCCGCCGAGCTTGATACTGTGGCGGGCCAAGGTAAGCGCGAAGACGGTGTCGGAACTCCAGCCAGTCCCTTTGCTGGCTAGAAGTTCTCCGCTATCACTGAAACCGAGGCTGCCGTCAATGGTCGCGATATTGTTTTTGATGAATCCGTCGCTCCGGGCAACATCGTTGAAGTTGTAGCCGAATCTGGTCTGCAAGCTCGACGCGGCGCGAGTGTGCGTGTAGGCGGCGGTGACAACCTCGGTTTTCCCATCAAAAGTCCTGGGATTCATCACCTGCGCGCGCGGCGTCAGCGAGTTGGGCCGGCCGCGCGTGTACCTCGCGCTGAAAAAGTTGTTGCTATCCAGGTAATAGTCGCCACGAAGCACTACGTGGTTGTCATTGGCCGCGTTGGACCCGAAGCCGATGTACCGGCCGACGATCGCGCCGGCATTGTAGGCCTGGTTGGGGAGTGGCTGCGTGTCGAAGAACATTTTGTAGGCAGGAACGGCGGCGATCATCTGATTGCGAAACTCGGAGGTTGCGACGTTTGTATTGAACGATGTGAAGCGCCGCTGCCGGTAGCCTTCGTACGCGCCGAACATGAATAGCTTGTTTTTCACGATTGGCCCGCCGAGAGAGCCGCCGAATTGGTTGTATACCTCAGGCGGACGAGTGGCGAGAAACTGATTCCTGGCATTCAGCACGCGTCCCAGGTAGTTTTCAAACAAAGAACCGTGGATCTTGTTGGTGCCGCTCTTGGTGATCACTTCGAGATTTCCCGAAAGCGTGTCGGCGATCTCCGCTGAAGCGATGCCCTTGCTGACATGCACCTCGGCAATGGCCTCCATGCTGACACCCTTGATGTAGTTGAAGTCGCCCCACGACGCCAGGTTTGTATCTTCCGAGCTGCCCGATGCACGCGTACCGTCCACCGTGAAGCTGAAGGCGCCCTGCGCCAGGCCATTGAAGATCACCTTCGGTCCGTTGACCCGCGTGCCGGCGCTGACGCCGAGGACAGAGGTCCAATCGCGGCGAAACAACGGGAGTTCGGTGATTTCGCCGGTTACATAGGTCTCGCGCTGCTCAGGCGTCACGGTGTTCACCAATGGCGCTTGTTCGGTGACTGAGAGTGTGTCGGTGACCGCGCCGACCTCCAGGTTGAACGTCCGGGTGATCCTTTGCCCCGCGGCAAGCATGATTCCCGACTCGGTCGCGGTCTTGAATCCTTGACTCTTCACGGTCAGGCGATATCGCCCAATTGGTAGAAACGTCAACGTGAACTCGCCGACATCATTCGATGTCGCCGTGTGCGTGACGCCGTTTGCCTCATTGGTAAGGGTGATTTCGGCGCGGCTGACAGCAGCGGACGTCGGATCTAAAACGGTTCCGTAGATGGTCGCCGTCGTAACCTGGGCCTTAAGGGCCGACGTCAGCGTACCGAGAATGAAGAGTAATCTGACAATGCGGACAGAGCGTGTCATAGGCTTCCTCGCAGATTATTTTTAACGACTTCTCCGAACGCCATCCGGGCTTTTATCGCCCGGACGGCGGCCGTAACCAGTGATTTCGAAACCGGATCGGGCCGCTACTTTTGGCCCGCCGGTACCATCTCCGAAGCGAACGGTATTGAGCTCGACTCCAAAACGTGCATGCGTAAGGATGTAGCCGCCCAAAGTTTTCGGCCGGTGGGGCATGCCGGCGGCCACCGCAACCGGCGCGAAGGCAGGCGCGCCGGAGATGGCGGAGCAAAAAGCGTCGAAGGCACCGCATAGAGGTATTTGCATCGTCGAAACGCCCGATCGATTTCGCCCGTGAACGCGATCCAAAGGCCGCATGGGTTTGAGCCCAAATGTGCAATCCATGCGATCCGGTCACGGCACGGCTTCGCCGACCGCCTCCTTTTCTCTATGTGCCGACAGTCCCCAGATGGTCATGGAACCGGACTCGCGGTCAGGCGCCGCCGGAGGCGGCAACAGAAGACTGGCGGCGTAGCCCACCGACAGCAGCACGACGTGTCCCAGCGCACCGATCATCAGGTCGTTCCACGTGTAGTTGAAACGTCCAAGGTCGACGAACTTGCCGTCCCTGGTCAGAACCGCCCAGATGGTGGCCGCAACACTCGCCGCGATGCCCACGTATACGCCCCGCTTATGGGCGCGGCGGCTCAGAAATGCGAGCAGAAAGAGTCCGGCCAATCCGCCGGAAACGATCGCGGAGACGGCAAACCACATCTGGAGCGCATTGCCTTTGGTGTGCGCCAATATGAGCGCGGCCGCGGCACTCAACGCCCCGATCACTGCCACCATCAGCCGGGCCGCGCGCATGCGCTGCCGATCGCTGGCCCGTGGACGAAGCCTGCGATAGAAATCTTCCACACCTACCATGGCGATCGAATTGAGATCGCTAGCGAGCATCGTCATGGCAGCTCCCATTAACGACGCCAGGAACAGGCCCGACACGCCAACGGGCAGATGCGTTCCGACGAAGTACGGAAACACCTGATCGGCCTTGGTGACATAGGGCGGAAGAGTCTCGCCGGTAAGCTTAAAAAATGCCCAGGTGCACGTGCCGATCAGCATGAACAACGCCCACACCGGAAGGCACAGGAAGGCGCCGAGACTCACACCTTTCAAGGCGGCGCGGTCCGACTTGGCGACAAGATAGCGTTGCACCAGGGTCTGATCCGCCGTGTAGCGCTGGAGATACCAGAAGAAACCGTAGATCAAGAGGACAGGAATCGTGGCGTCCGTGAAGTCGAACTGGGCAGGTCCTAAGCTGAACTTGTTGTGCTCAACCGCCAGACGGAACACGGCGACCGGGCCTCCAGGCGGCATGAACAGGAGAAAGCCAAGGCAAGTAAGGACACCCGTCCAGCAGAGGAAGGCCTGAATGACGTCGGTCCAGATGACGGCCTCAATGCCCCCGACCAGGGTATAGAAGATCATGACGACGCAGACTGTGACAATCACGTAATCGATGATCCAGCCCGTGATGCTGTTGATGGTCAGAGCCATCAGGTAGAACACAAAGGCCATCTTCGAGAAGTGAGCCAATGAGAACGCGACGGAAGCGTAGACGCGCGCCGCCCGGCCGAAACGGCGCTCGAAATACTCGTATGCGCTCATTCCGACGACTCGGCGGTAAAACGGTATGATTCTCGAGCCGACGAGAAGCAACACACCGACCACCAGAAAACCCGGCGTCAACAACGACCAGTCCTTGGCGTAGGAGGATCCTGGATAGGCCACGAAAGTAACGCTGCTGATTAGAGTCGCGAGCATCGATAGGCCCATCGCCCATGACGGAATCGCGCGCTTGGCAACGAAATAGGTCTCGGTGTTGGTCTGACGGCGGGAGAACCACAGGCCGACCACGGCCATGCTCATCATGTAGACCACCACCACGATCAGGTCAAGCCAGCGATAGTGATTCATCGGGATTGCCCGTCCGTAAGCGGGTCCGGAAGATACGCCCGGATCACCGCGCTGTTGTCCACACCGCCGAAGCCAGAGGCCTCGGCGCTTTCGAGCAGACTCCGGTGGACGGAACTGAGCGGCAAATATGCGCCCGACCGCCGGCCGGTTTCAAGAATCAAGCGCACATCCTTCAAATGCTGGGAGAGCCTTGCCTCCAGGGCGAAATCTCCAGTAAGCATCTTGGGACCCTTGACGTCCATCGCCCGGGAGTAAGCTGGTCCACTCTTCAGAACCTCTAGCGCGACTGCCGGATCGACGCCGCTTGCGTGGGCATAACTGAGCCCTTCGGCGAGTACCGCGCGATTCAACCCGAGTACAAGGTTCATGACCAGCTTCATGCGCGCCCCCGCGCCGCATGGCCCGACGTGAAAGCAGCGCGCCGCAAACACCGACAGTAGATCTCGACAATCGGCGAAAACGTCCGCGCGGGCACCGCAGATGGCGACCGCCTCGCCGGCGGCCACATGGTTACTCGACCCGCCCAGAGCCGCATCGATATAGTGCACGCCGCGCGACGCGAGGGCGGCTGCGAACCCGGCAATCTGGTCGGGGTCTCCGGTGGTCGTGTCTATCACAATGGACTGGGGAGCGAGATGAGGGGTGATCTCAGCAATCACGGCCGATCCGATCTCCGAGTCAGGTAAGCTTAGGATGACCTTGGATTGGCCAGCCGCAACTTCTGCGGCAGAGGCCGCCGGGCGACCGTTCATGGCGGCAAAGCCGTCAAGCTGCGCCTGGGCGACGTCAAAACCGGAAACCGCATAGCCGGCCGCGAGCAAACGCCGGGCCAGCGCCGTTCCAACCAAGCCAACGCCGATCAAGCCGACGCTCCCAGGAATCCCACGGGCCAAATCTTTGGTCACTCCGCAGCTCCAAAATGAATTGCCATCAACATTTAGTATCAGGACGAGGTTCGCAGGAACAATTCGTGCCGGATGACGACCCCGGGGGCAGTCTAGGGGACCTCGACGCGATTGAGAAGTCCCGAATCGTTCCGTTCTGCTAAAACGGAACGTGGAGAAACGTTCCGCCTGCCCTTGCCGAACAGTCTCGCCGCCCTCGGAAACGTCTTCTTGCTGGCGTTCCCCTTCCGATTTGGGCATCTTTAAGGTGAAGGGGAAATCCTGTGCAGCGACGTCACTTTCTCTTGTCAACCATCGCAGCGACGGCCAGCGGCCCTCGCGCCCTCGCGGCCAGCGACAAAGTTAACGTAGCGATCATCGGTGTGCGCGGCCGAGGACGCGCCCTTGCCGGAGAATTCTCCGCCGTATCGGGGGCGAATGTCGCGGCGCTGGTGGACGTCGACGAAAACGTACTGCGAAAGGTATCGGGAGAGTTCGAAGCTGCCCACGGGAGGCGGCCCCGCCTGTTTGGGGATATGCGTAGGGTGTTCGAAGACAAGTCTATCGACGCCGTGGCCATCGCCACGCCGGATCACTGGCATGCCCCGGCGGCGATCCTTGCCTGCCAGGCCGGAAAGGATGTCTATGTTGAGAAGCCCTGCTCCCACAATGTGCGTGAAGGGCAGGCGCTGGTCGCGGCCGCACGCAAGTACCGGCGCATTGTGCAGCATGGTACCCAAAGCCGCAGCATCGAGGCTGTCAACGAGGCGATTGGGATGGTGCACGCAGGGCGGATCGGCAACGTCCTGATGGCCAAGGCCTGGGACGTCCAGAAGCGCGCCGATATCGGGCACAAGGCGGACGCCGCCGTACCTGCAGGCGTGGATTACGACACCTGGGTCGGGCCAGCCGAGTGGATGCCCTTCAACCCGAACCGTTACCACTATAACTGGCACTGGAACTGGAACTTCGGCACCGGCGACATGGGCAACGACGGCGCTCATCAGGTAGACCAGGCCCGTTGGGCGCTCGGCGTCGACTTCCCGACCGAAGTGACTGGTTTCGGGCGCAAGCTCTTCTTCGACGACGACCAGGTAACGCCGGACACGATGGTCATTAACTTCAACTATCCCGGCAAGGTGTTGATGTTCGAGATGCGGATCTGGAATCCGTATGGCATGGACGGCGTGGACAACGGCATGGCGGTGTACGGCTCCGACGGGATGATGCAGATCGGGCGCTGGGCCGGCGAGACGGCATCGTGGAAGCTGTTTGACAAGTCGGGAAAAGTGGTCCAAACAGGGGCGAAGGACACGACGCGCGGCGGCGAGTCCCACGTGAGAAACTTCGTCGAGTGCGTCCGCAGCCGGAAGGCGCCAAACGCCGAGATCGAGGTGGGCTACACCACTACCGTCCATCTCCATCTGGGCAATATCGCGGCGCGGCTCGGGCGGAATCTGAAGTTCGACGCCAAGACTCAAACCATACCAGGCGATGCGGAGGCGACGGCCATGCTTGGGCGCAAGTACCGAGATCATTGGGGAACGCCTCACATCGCATAAACGATTGGCCAGCCGATTTCAAGGATGTATCGAATATACTTCAGACGAATAGATAGGCGAAAAAACATGAATCGACCCAAATCCCATTTTTCCTCGATCTCACGCCGAGACACCCTGCTGCTCGGCCTGACATCGCTTGCCGTGCCCGCAAAAGCGTTTCAGGCGTCCGCCCGCCACCTCGTGGTGTACAAGGAGAGCGGCAAGTTTGGCGGGTGGCCCGCCAATGAAGGGATCTGGGCCTGGGGCAATGAAGTGGTGGTAGGCTTCCAGCAGCGCGTGTTTGAACGCAAGGAGCACGGGCATGCGATCAAGGTCGACGTGGCTCCGGTAGAGTTGCAGGGGCGCACGCTGGACGGCGGCGAAACCTGGTCAATCGAGCAGCCGCCTAACCTCGCGCTGCCGAGCGGCGAGGAGTACGAACACTTCACGGTTAAAGACGGGCCGAAAGTCACCCAATGTCCGGGCGGGATCAACTTCCAGCATCCGGACTTCGCGTTCT
The DNA here is from genome assembly GCA_039930685.1 of Bryobacteraceae bacterium. GTDB lineage: Bacteria > Acidobacteriota > Terriglobia > Bryobacterales > Bryobacteraceae > JBBQWZ01. The sequence continues at coordinate 6,562 of JBDTTK010000130.1, forward strand.
CCGGGCGGATGAGCCGCAATCCACCCGAGGATTCGCGCTTTTATTACTCCCTGGACCGCTGCAAGACGTGGAACGGCCCCTATCGCTTTCCGCGCCTGACCGGAAAAGGCACGGCGGCGCGGACCGATTACCTGGTAAACGGAAAGCACGACCTCTATTTCCTTCTGGCGGTGGCCAAGTCGAATGGCGAACAGGGACGAGTAATTCTGGCCCAAACTCGCGATGGCGCGAAAACATGGTCGCTTGTCTCCTACATCGGTCCGGAGCCAAAAGGCGAGGACTACGCGATCATGCCGTCCACAGTCCGTCTGGACAGCCGGAGGCTGGTCAGCGCGATCCGGCATCGAGGCTTCATCGAGGTCTACCGTTCCGTGGACAACGGCAAGTCCTGGGAATACGCCGGCAAGCCGGTGCCCAATACCGGCAAGGGAAATCCGGGTAGCCTGGTCCGGATGCGCGACGGGCGTCTGGTCCTGTCCTATGGCTATCGGGCAAAGCCGTACGGCATGCGGGCTTGCGTCTCCGAAGATGACGGCAAGACGTGGGGCCGGGAGTTGATTCTACGGCAGGATGGCGGCAGCAGCGATATCGGTTATCCATGCACGGTCCAGCGGGTCGACGGAAAGCTGCTTACGGTTTATTACTACAACACCGACATTAACGAGGAACGCTACATCGCCGCCACAATCTGGGATCCGGACCATCTGTGAGCCTAGACTGAATCGGCTTCGCATCGCAAGAGTCACATTCGCGTAGATCTTCGGCTGGCAAGCTGCGCGAAGATCCACGGCTTAGTTGCGGCGGGAGGAAAAACAAGCATCGAAAGAATGTGCGAGTTGGCGGGTGTCCGCCGCGGGGATTCTATCGCGACGGCAACAGCGGCAGCCCAGCGAAGCGGCAGTTGTGTCGAACGATTACATTCGAACAGCTGGAGCAGGCGCAGAAATTCATCAGCATGGGCCGGCGGGCCGTGGAAAACGCCTACTGCGAGAGTTTCATGAACGCGCCGACAAGCGAACAGATCGATGGCCGTACGCGCTCGAAATCTCGGTTGGCCAGGCCGTTCGTGCGACGTCCGAATCGGGATTATGCTCCGGCGAGCTGGCATCGGAAACCTCACGCGGCCGTACAACCCAGACCGGAACCGCGCGGCCCTTTCCCGTAACCCACGCCATTCATTCTTGGGCGATACCGTTCGATCAATGGTGCTCTTCGAGCACCGCTGATCTTCATCCACTACGCGCTCAATGCAGCGATTGGAATTGCTCCTGGATTCCAAATCAACACATGACCGTGGAGACGGCCTCGTGTCCCGCTTCGAGGGCAGGTTCCAAACTCCACGGCCAAAAGGAACTCAAAGCTGACTCGTCGTGCAACGTCAAGAACGTTGATGATTGTTATAGCGACAAACGCCTCTTCGTCGTACCCGCGTGGATCTCTTCGTCAACTGCATGATCGGCAAAGCCGACACGTCATGACGATGACCTGGTGATCGTGCTCGCGCACGCTGTTTCGGACCTGCTTGCGGAACCACTCGATGCGCTCACTGGCGCAGCAGACGTGTATTCTGCTTCCGACTGTCTGTCACAATAACCGAGTAGCTCAGATCGAGACCGGCAACGAATCGCCCGAGACTCCCGACCGCCAATCGTGGGAGGACGAAGTCGCCTCGGTGAAGAGGGAACTCGGCTTGACCAAGCCCGTCCTGAACGCAGTCGATGTCTGTCTCCCGGCTCTTGATCCTGCCAGTAACGATGGTGGAGGTAGATCATCGACAGATCAGGACGCTGTGTCCCTGATCGTGCCAGTTGCCGAGACCCTTCAGCTGTGGGCGCAGCGATGGATCAACTTGGCGACCTTTTCGGGACCGCACTTGCGGGATCCCACTCGGCGAATCAACCAGATTCTCGAACTCTGGGATTTGCCCTTGTCCGGCACGTGGGAA
>JBDTTK010000131.1:0-8504 GCA_039930685.1 Bryobacteraceae bacterium
ATGGCGAGCTTTTCGAGCGCGGGTCCGACCGCGCTCGCGACGTTGAAGCCCGACGTCACGGCGGTCGGGACGAATTTCTACACCGCGGCGCAGACCGTGAATTCCAGTGGCGATCTCTATGATGCGTCCGGCTGGACGATCACGCAAGGAACCAGCTTCTCGGCGCCGCTCGTCGCCGGTGCGGTGGCGCTGCTCAAGTCCGCGAAGCCGGGCCTAAGCGCGGCGCAATACCGGTCGCTGATCATCAACAGCGCGCGTGCGCTGCCGATCAACGATCAAACTGCTTCGCCGACGCTGGCCGGCGGAGGTCTGCTGGATTTATCCCGGGCTGTTTCGAGCACACTCACTGCATCTCCGACATCGGTAGACTTCGGCGCCGGGAGAAACACAGTGGACGGATCAGTGGATGTGCGCGTGACCAATACCGGCGCGGGCACGGATACGTTCTCGGCGACCGTGGAGACGGCCGCCGGAGCGCTCGCGCCAGCGACCACGCCCTCCACCTTCACGCTCGATCCCGGAGCCACGCAGACGGTAACCGTGACGCTAAGCGGCAAAGACCTCGATCCCGGGTCCTATAGCGGCTTCGTGACGTTCGCGGGCACGACTGGTGCGAGTGAGACGCGCGTGCCGTATTGGTTCGGCTCAGCCGGATCGACGCCCGCCGGAATCGCGATCCTGCAGACGGGAAGCGGATCTGCGCGCCAAAGCGTGAGCCGTGCGATCGTACTCCGCGTCGTTGACATCGCCGGCCTCGGCCTCGACATCCGTCCTACCGTCGAGGCGGACGCATCCGGCGCTCGAGTAAACTCCGTCTACCCGACTGGCGACATTGCGGGGACGTACGCCGTCGATATCCGCCTGGGAACGTCGAACGCGACCTTCACCATCACCGTCGGAGACGTCAAACAAACGGCGATTGTTGGCTTGAACTAGAGGTTTTGGGCGCTCCAGACGCTAGAATAGAAGCGTATGGCACTCAAAATTGGAATTAACGGCTTCGGCCGCATCGGACGCAATGTCGTCCGCGCCGGCCTGAATAACCCGGCCGTAGAATTTGTCGCCGCGAACGATCTGACGGACACCAAGACGCTCGCGCATCTGCTGAAGTACGACTCCATCCTCGGCCGCCTGGAAGAGGATGTTCATGTCGACGGAGACTCGATTGTCGTCGGCTCCAAGCGGATCAAGATCCACGCGACGAGAGATCCGGGCGAAATCGACTGGTCGGCATCTGGAGTCCAGGTCGTCCTCGAATCAACGGGCCACTTTACCGACGCGAAGGATGCGGGCAAGCACCTGCGCGGCACGGTAAAGAAGGTCATCATTTCCGCACCGGCCAAGAACGAAGACATCACGGTCGTCATGGGCGTCAACGACTCCGCGTACGATCCATCGAAGCACAACATCATTTCGAACGCGTCCTGCACGACCAACTGCCTCGCGCCGTTCGTGAAGGTCATCCATGAGAAGTTCGGCATCGAGAAAGGATCGATGACCACGATCCACAGCTACACCAACGACCAGCCGATTCTCGACTTCCCGCACAAAGATCTGCGGCGCGCGCGCGCAGCCGCAGTCAATATGATTCCGACGACCACCGGAGCCGCTAAGGCGATCGGGCTGGTGATGCCTGAGCTCGTGGGCAAACTAGACGGTTACGCGATGCGCGTTCCGACCCCGGACGTCTCCGTGGTCGACCTGGTCGCCGTACTGAAGACGCCGACTACCAGCAAGGACGTTAATGCGGCGCTGAAGGCGGCGGCCGAAGGCCCGATGAAGGGCATCCTCGCGTACACCGAGGATCCGGTGGTTTCGACCGACATGTTGCACAACCCGAATAGCTCTATCGTCGACGGACTGCTAACCAAAGTTCTCGACGGCAACCTGCTCAAGGTGGTTTCCTGGTACGACAACGAGTGGGGCTACTCCATGCGTTGCGTGGACCTGGCGATCTTCCTCGAGAAAAAGGGCCTGTAGACTTACTCCCGCCTGTGGGCGGATCGTCACCGACGGCGATCCGCTCGCGCGGCCTGCCCTGAAACTCTAGCGGACGAGGCAGGGTCCTTTGCTGTCAAACTTCCAGCCTGGTATCAGGTACTGCATCGCGGTTGCGTCGTTGCGTCCGCCGAGGCCGGCCGACCGATAGAGTTCGTGCGCCTGCCCCACCTGCTCCATATCCAGTTCGATACCTAATCCGGGCCGATCCGGTAGCGTAAGCATCCCGTGGCGTATCTCCAAGGGCTCCTTCGTGAGCCGCTGTCCTTCCTGCCAGATCCAATGGGTGTCGATCGCTGTGATGCGGCCGGGAGCCGCAGCGGCAACCTGCGTAAACATCGCGAGCGACACGTCGAAGTGGTTGTTTGAGTGAGACCCCCACGTGAGCCCCCAATCGCGGCACATCTGCGCGACCCGCACGGAACCGCGCATGGACCAGAAGTGAGGATCAGCCAGCGGAATGTCGACGGCATGCGACTGGATTGCATGACCCATCTCGCGCCAATCGGTGGCGATCATGTTCGTCGCCGTGGGTAATCCGGTGGCGCGGCGGAATTCGGACATGATCTCGCGGCCGGAATATCCTTTTTCGGGGCCGCAAGGATCTTCCGCGTACGCAAGCACGTCTTGCCGGCCCCGGCAAAGCGCAATGGCTTCCTCAAGCCGCCAAGCGCCGTTCGGATCCAGCGTGATGCGCGCGCCCGGAAACCGGCCAGCGAGCGCGGCAACGGCTTCCATCTCCTGTTCGCCTCGAAGCACGCCGCCCTTCAGCTTGAAATCGTGAAAGCCGTAGCGGTCCTGCGCGGCTTCCGCGAGGCGTACGATGGCCGCAGAGTCGAGCGCCTCTTCACGACGCAGACGATCCCACTCGCCCGACGTCCCTTCGATATATGGCAGGTCCGTCTTGCGGCGGTCACCGACGTAGAAAAGATATCCGAGCGTCGGGACTTCCCGCCGCTGCAGCCCTTCGCCCAAGAGCGCCGCCACAGGGACGCTTAAATGTTGGCCGAGCAGATCCAGCAGCGCGGATTCGATGGCTGTAATGGCGTGGATCGTCGTCCGCAGGTCGAAGGTCTGGAGTCCTCGACCAGCGGCATCGCGGTCGGCGAATTGTTCTTGCACTCGCTTGAGCACAGCATTGAATTCACCGAGGGGCGAACCAATGACGAGAACCCTCGCTTCTTCGAGGGTGCGCCGAATGGATTCTCCGCCGGGCACTTCCCCCACGCCGGTGTGCCCGGCGGAATCCGTAAGAATGACGAGGTTGCGTGTAAAGAACGGGCCGTGGGCGCCGCTGAGATTCAGCAACATGCTGTCGCGTCCGGCCACCGGGATCACGCGCATCTCGCGAACGACTGGCGTTCCGTTGACAGTGTCTGACGCCATTACCGATGCATCTGGTGGCGCGTCTCGGCGTGATGGCGGACATCGATGCCTTTGACGAGAAACAGCACGTCTTCGGCAATGTTGGTGGAGTGATCCGCAATCCGTTCGAGATTTCGGGTCACCGCAAGCAAGTCGAGGGCAGGCCGGATATTCTGCGGGTCCTTCTCCATGAAGCTGACGAGTTCGTGATAGCAGGCCGTACGCATGCTGTCCACGGCGTCGTCCGAAGCCAGAACGCTCCGGGCGAGATCGGCGTCCCGGGTGACGAACGCATCCAGGCTCTTGCGCACCATGGACTGGACCAAACCGGCGATGTATGGAATGTCGATCATCGGCTTGATCATCGGTTCTTCCATCAGCGACATGGCCCGTTGGCCAATGTTTACCGAGAGGTCGCCCATGCGTTCCAGATCGGTATTGATCTTAAGTGCGGCAATGATCAGTCGGAGATCCGCGGCCATGGGCTGTTGGAGCGCGAGTAGCTTTGTCGCGAATTCATCGACTTCAATCTCGATCTCGTTGATTCGCGCTTCGTTCCGGAAGACATCCTCGGCAGCGGCGCGATCCTTCTGGGTAACCGCGATAATGCTGCGTTCGATGGCGGATTCGACCAGCGCGCTCATCTCGAGCAGCTTGGACTTCAGTTGTTCCAGTTCTTCAACAAAATGCCGCACGATCCACTCTCTCTCGCGTCACCGGGTGAAACCCGGTACTTTCAGAGTTTATCCAAAGCGGCCGGTAACGTAATCTTCGGTCTGCTTCTTCGCGGGCAGCTTGAAAATTGTGGAGGTCTCGTCAAACTCGATCAGTTCGCCGAGCAGGAAGAATCCCGTGTAGTCCGCAACGCGGGCCGCCTGCTGCATGTTGTGCGTAACGATCACGATGGTGCAGCTGTCCTTGAGCTGAAAGATCAAGTCTTCGATCTTCGCGGTTGCGATCGGATCGAGCGCGGAACAAGGCTCGTCGAGCAGCAGGACTTCCGGATCGACAGCCAACGCGCGCGCGATACAAAGCCGCTGCTGCTGCCCGCCGGACAGGCTGTACGCGGATTGGTTCAGCTTATCCTTCACTTCGTCCCACAAGGCCGCGCGGCGCAGACTTTGCTCGACCTTGTCGAGCAGGTCCACGCGCGACCGCGCCAGTCCGTTGATCCGGGGGCCATAGGCCACGTTCTCGAAGATGGACTTGGGGAATGGATTCGATCGCTGGAACACCATGCCGACGCGTCGGCGGACGTCGGTAACGTCGGCCTCCTGAATGTCTTCTCCATCGAGCAGAATCCGGCCCTCGACGCGGCTGCCTCTCACGGTCTCATTCATACGGTTGAGGGTCCGCAGGAAGGTGGACTTCCCGCAGCCGGATGGGCCGATGAACGCCGTGACTTTATTCTCAAAGACCTCCATCGTGATTCCGTGAAGGGCCTGGAATGATCCGTAGAAGAAATTCAGGTCGACGGCGCTCAATTTCGCGACGAAAGGCGCGGTATCGCCGGACGGTGTTCCTCCCGGTGGGGCTTTGGCCTCCAAAGACAAGCCACGAAGAGGGCTGTGGGTGGAACTCATCTTGTTACGTGTCCCTTCCTTGAAAGGGCCAACCGAGCAAAAATGTTGACCATCAGGACTAACATCAGCAGTACAAACCCGGCAGCCCACGCCTGACGGTGCCAATCCTTGTAGGGTGAGATCGCGTAGGTAAAGATCATGACGGGCAGCGAGGCCGTGGGTTCTCCCCATCCCGGGCTCCAGTAACGATTACTGAACGCCGTAAACAGCAGCGGCGCTGTTTCGCCCGCCACGCGGGCGAGGTTCAACATGATCCCGGTGAGAATGCCGTTCTTGGCTGCCGGAATGATCACGGTCCAGATGGATTGCGCCTTCGACGCACCTAGCGCCATGGCGCCTTCCCGAAGGTTCAGCGGAACCGCGCGAAGAAACTCCTCGGAACTGCGGATCGCGATCGGAATCATCATCACTCCGAGCGCGGCACCGCCCGCCCACGTCGAGAAATGGTGGTTCGGCACGACGATCATCGTGTAGGCAAAGATCCCGATGACGATCGACGGAACGCCATTCAGCAAATCGGTGGTGTAGCGGACGAAGAAGGAAAAAGCGGTCCCGCCGTATTCCGCGAGATAGACGCCCCCGAGAAAGCCGATCGGCACACCGATCAAGGACGCGACCAACAGGAGCTTCGCGCTGCCAACGATTGCGTTGGCCATTCCGCCTCCGGATTCGCCGACCGGTGCCGGAAGATTCGTGAAGAAATCGAGCGTCAGGCTCCTACCGCCGTTCACGAATAGGTAGCCCAGGATGAATACGAGGGTGCCGGCCGCCACGAGCGTGCACAGTCCTGTAAGCGTGAGCATTAATGCATTGACTGCTCGGCGCCGCGCTCGATTGGACCGCATCAGGCCGTCCCCTTTGCGTTCGTGCCTGCAACCAAAACGCGGGCGAGCGCGTTGATCACAATCGTGAGGCCGAAAAGAACCAGGGCTAGCTCGATCAGCGCGGCCGGGTACACGTCGCCGGTCGCTTCGGTAAATTCATTCGCAATCACCGCGGCAATCGAATAGCCTGGCGCAAATAGAGACGCCTTGATCTTGGGGTCGTTACCGATCACCATAGTGACCGCCATGGTTTCGCCGAGTGATCGCGCCAAGGCAAGAAAGATCGAACCCGTGATGCCCTTCTTGGCGTTCGGTATGACAATATCCCAGGTGGTTTCCCAACGCGTCGCTCCAAGAGCAAGCGCGGCCTCCCGCTGATCGCCGGGGACCGCGAGGATTACTTCCCGCGAAATCGAAATGATGAACGGCAGGATCATGATCGCGAGGACGACGCCTGCGGCCAGTAGACTCACGCCGTAAAACGGTCCTTGGAAGAGGGGCATCCAGCCCAGCAGCGCGCGAAGCGTGGGCTCCGCCGAGCGGAGCATCGGCACCAGAATGAAAATCCCCAGGAGCCCGAAGATGACGCTGGGGACCGCAGCCAGCAACTCAATCAAGAATGTGAGCGCATTTGAAATGCGCGCCGAGGCGAGTTCCGCCAGAAAAATTGCCGCTCCGACTCCGAGCGGAACTCCGAGGACCAGCGCCAGGGCGGAGGTCACTACCGTGCCGTAGATGAAGGGCAGCGCTCCGAAGCGTTCCGCGACCGGGTCCCACGTCGAGGACGTCAGGAACGACCATCCCGATTTTTCCCGCGAAAGGGCCGAGTTCTGGTACAGCTCGAAGACCAGCAGCCCGGTAATCAGCAGCACCGTGGTCGCGCAGGCGAGAGTTAAGAGGAACGCGATTTCATCGCCCCTGCGCAGACGCGCCCAAAAGCGCGCCAATGCGCCAACAGAGCGAGCTCCGAAAATCGAGGGTGCCGACATGCCTGCGCTCTAATGGATCCTTTCGATGGCTATTCTTTCCCGCGCGATCACGGACGGCGGAAGATGCGCGAATTGAAGCGCTTCGGTCATCGCTTGTCCCTCATCCAGCATCCAGCGCAGGAAGCCTTTGACGGCTTCGCGTATTGTCGGATCGGGGATCGTCTCAGGAATCAGCAGCCAGGTAAAACTCGCAATCGGGTACGCGTCTTTTCCAGGCGGATTTGTTATCGAGACTCGAAAATCATCCGGCATCGGCGCCGATGCGGCCTCGGAGACGGTATGCAGGTTGGCCTCCACGAAAACGCCGGACGAATTGCGGATTCGCGCGTGCGTCATATTGCTCTGAAGCGCGTAAACCAATTCGGTGTAGCCGATCGAGTAGGGAGTCTGATTGATTTGGCCGGCCACGCCTTCGTTTCCCTTGCCGCCAATACCCACCGGCCAGTTCACTGACGTGCCTCGCCCCACGCGGGCCTCCCACTCCTTACTGACTTTGCACAGGTAGTCGACAAACACAAACGTAGTGCCGCTTCCGTCGGACCGATGCACGACGACAATCCGCTCGTTCGGCAAATTGACGCCAGGGTTGGCGTCGACGAGTTCGCGGTCGTTCCAGGTGACGATCTTCCCCAGGAAGATTCCGGCAATCGTTTCAGGCGCAAAATTCAGCTTCGCCGAGATCCCCGGCAAATTGTATGGGATGACGTCCGCGCCGATCAGCGTCGGAAAGTGAAGGATGTTGGCGCCGCGCTTTTGTTGAAAATCGCGAATCTGCCGGTCGGTCATCGGGCCGTCGGATGCGCCAAAATCCACGGTTCCGACCGTGATCTGCTTAATTCCACCACCAGAGCCGATCGACTGGTAGTTGAACTGAAGGTGCGGGAACTTCTTGTTGTACCGGTCGAACCACTTTGAGTACATCGGGTAGGGAAACGTCGCTCCTGCGGCATTGATCAGCACGTTTCGCGCCGCTTCCGCCTCGCTCAAGAAGACGGCGGCCAAAGCCGCACCCCATGCCCGCCGGGTCATCCGATACTCTCCAACCTAATTGTGTCAGCCCACTGTTACAAACGGATTACGCTGACACGACGGACGTCTCCTCTTCGGAATGTCTAAATGTAGGATTCTTAAGTGGATCTCTGATTTCCGATCGGATCGTAGGAGAGGGCTTGCGGAGACCGCTATATCGCTACCGCAAGTCGCTTTCAGGACTCGCCGCAGGCAGGAATAAGCTGAATCTGGATCCTTTTCCGAGTTCACTCTCAACGGTCACGCTTCCGCCCATGCGTTCGACGGCATGCTTCACGATGGAGAGCCCCAATCCGGTGCCGCCGACCTGCTTCGAGCGCGCCTTATCCACGCGGTAAAACCGTTCGAAGATCCGCGGCAGATCTTGCGACGGGATTCCTACTCCGGTATCGGCGATCACAATTGCGACCCGGTTGTCGTCGGTTTCCACCGCCCGTACACGAACCTCGCCTCCCGGACGGTTGAATTTGATGCCGTTCGCCAGTAGATTGAGCACAACCTGCTCCAATCGCAATCTACTGCCCGCGACATAGACGTCGTCAATCTGCTCCCGGATCAGAGTGACTTCGCGCAACCGGGCCTCGGACTCGACAATGATCAACGCGGAATCGAGAACCGCGGCAATCGAGATGATATCCGGTTCCGGCGGATCGCCTCCCGCCTCCAATTCGGACAGGACCAAGAGGTCCGCCGCGATACTGTTCAGGCGAATCGCG
>JBDTTK010000132.1:0-8489 GCA_039930685.1 Bryobacteraceae bacterium
TTGTGCTGGACGCGCACGGCGTCCTGCGCTACCACGGCGCGATCGACGATTCGACGAACGAAGCCAGAATCAAGCGTCAGGGGCTGCGCGAGGCGTTAGACGCGCTCCTTGCCGGCAAGCCGGTCGCGACACCCGAGATCAAGGCGTTCGGCTGCGTCATCAAGCGGGTCCGGAAGGGCTCATGAAGACACTCGCGGCGTTTCTGCTGCTCGCTGCTCCACTTGCCTGGGGCCAGGACAAACTCGTTCCCGTTGACGAAGCCGGGTTCCGGAAGCTGATCGCGAGTCAAAAAGGTAAGATCGTACTCGCGGACTTTTGGGCCACTTGGTGCGTCCCCTGCCGCAAAGAAATGCCGGAACTCGTCGCGCTGCAGGCAAAGTTGAAAGCGCGGGGCGTCGAGTTGATCACCATCTCGGCGGACGAGCCTGAGCAGGAAAAGGGCGCTCTGCAGTTTCTGAAACAGCATAGAGTGCAGGGAACGGTGTACGTGAAGCGCCCCAAGGACGACGATGCGTTCATCAACGCAATCGATCCGAAATGGAGCGGCGCCTTGCCTGCGCTATTCGTCTTTGACCGCGCCGGCAAGAAGGTCAAGGCGTTTATTGGCGAAACGCCAATCGGTCAACTGGAAGCGGCGCTCGCGAAGATCCCGTAAGCCGGCGGCTTACGGGTCCGCTATTCCTCGCCACGGATCAAATCCTCGAATGTTTCGCGCCGGCGAACCACGCGCCAAGCGTTGCCCTCGACCAGGACTTCAGCCACGCGCGGTCGTGAATTGTAATTCGAAGACAGCACGAATCCATACGCTCCGGCGGTCTTGAGCGCGACGAGATCCCCCGGAAGAACGGTCGCGATCTCGCGTCCGAGAGCGAAGAAGTCTCCGCTCTCGCAAACAGGTCCGACGACGTCGGCCTTGAAGGCTGGCAGCGAGTTCTGCCGCAGCGGAACGATTTCGTGGTGCGCTTTATACAGAGACGGGCGGATCAGATCGTTCATGCCCGCGTCAACGATGACGAATTCTTTCGAGCCGTTCCGCTTGCGGTTCAGAACGCGGGTAACCAGAACTCCTGCCTCGCCGACGATCGAGCGGCCTGGCTCAATCATGGCGTGAAGGTCACGGCCGGCCAGCCGCTCACGCATCGTGCCAATAAAGCGGGAAATCTGGGGCGTCGCGTCTTCCGGCTTGTAGGCGACCCCGAGTCCGCCGCCGAGGTCAATGTGACGGATGGGGAGTCCTTTGGCGCGAAGCCGTTCGACCAGCGCCAGCATCTTGTCGATCGCCTCGTTCAAAGGCTTCGTGTCAAGAATCTGCGAACCGATGTGGCAGCTGACGCTTTCCGGCCGGAGATTCTTAAAGGCGAGCGCGCGTTCGTAGACTCCTTCGACTTCGCTGATGTCGATGCCGAATTTGTGTTCGCTCAGTCCGGTCGAAATGTACGGGTGCGTGGCGGCGTCCACGTCCGGATTGACGCGGAGAGCAATGCGCGCGGTGACGCCGCGGCGGGCCGCGAGCGCGTCGATGAGCGCGAGTTCGCTCTCGGACTCGCTATGGAAGCCGAAAACGCCCTGATCGAGGGCGTAGTCGATTTCGTCTCTGGTTTTTCCGACCCCGGAGAACACGACCTTTGCCGGATCGCCGCCGGCCTTGAGAACCCGGAACAATTCGCCGCCTGACACGATGTCGAAACCGGCCCCCGCTTCGGCAAGCAGCCGGAGTACCGCCAAATTCGAGTTGGCTTTGACCGCGTAGCAGACGGTGTGCGGGAGTTCTCCGAACGCCGTGTCATAGGCCTGGTAGTTCGCCAGGATCGTGCCTGCCGCATACACGTAGCAGGGCGTGCCCACGGACTCGGCGATGTCGGCGAGTGCTACTTCCTCGCAGTAGAGCGAGGCATTTCTAAACGTGAAACTCAATCGTGAGCCCTTCTTGCGCTTGCCGCGTCCAGCGGCTTAGCCCAACACTTTCATGACGAGGATCGATTGGTCATCGAAGATCGGCTCGTTCTGTCGCCATTTGTCGACATCCGCGATCAGCGACTTGGCGATCCGCTTGGGGGAATACTGACCGTGCGTCTTGAGGAAACGCGTGATCCGGCTGCGGCCGTACTCTTCCTCCTTGCCGTTCGTCTGGTCTTCGATTCCGTCCGAGAACAGCAGGATCACGTCATCGGGTTCGACGTCGATGGCGATGTCTTCGTACTCTCGTGCTTCGAGCAGGCCCAGCGGGACGCCCTCTACGTGCGGCTTCAGGACTTCGCCGCGGCGATAGATGAACGGCGGCTGGGCGCCCGCGCTGCACACGGTCAGCGTGTGGCCCCGAGTCTCCCAGAGCATCACTAAGAGCGTGGCGTACTGGGCGTCGACCTTGCGCTCGAGCAAGGACTCGTTCAGGGTCTTCATCAGCAGGGCAGGGGAGCGCCGTCGCGGCGCGAGGATCCGCAGCAAGCCGCTCAACAGCGCGCCATAGAGGGCAGCGGCGGCTCCCTTGCCGCTGACGTCCCCGAACGCGATCATCGCGTAGTCGTCGCCGTGTTCGAAGAAGTCGTAGACGTCGCCGCTGATCTCGCGGGCGGCGCGTCCCCGGAGAGCAACTTCCAGTCCGCGGATGGGAGGCGCTTCACGCGGCAGCAGGATGCTCTGGACCTTGCGGGCTGCCTTAAGATCCTGATCCATGCGCTGCTCGCGGCGGGCGATTTCTTCGTACAGCCGGGCGTTTTCGACCGAACTGGCGATCTGCGGCGCGAGTAGCGAGAGCGTCCGCTGATGATCGTCGGTGAAATAGCTGATCCGCTCGCTTTCTACGTCGAGGACGCCGACCACGCGATCCTGGACGAGCAAAGGCACAGCGAGTTCGCTGCGAATCCCGGGGTGCGCGGCGATGTACCGGGGGTCGGCCAGCGTGTCCGCGACGCGGACGGGCTCGCGGGCGTCAACCGACGCTCCTGTGATTCCGGAGCCGAGCGGGACGTTATCCGGCGTGACCCGCTGATCGTAGCGCTCGCTAAATCGGTGCTTGAGAACCCGCCGGTCTGGGTCCACCAGCATGATGCTGAAGGCGTCGTAGTCGATCAGAGACTTGATGGTCTTGGCGATCTTGCCGAGCAGTTCGTCCAAATCCAGGATGGAGCTGAATTCCTGCGACAGGTGTGCGAGCGTGCGCAGCGTACGATTTTGGCGTTCGACGCGCCGGTACAGGCGGGCATTGTCGATCGCGGCGGCGATTCGGCTGGCCAACAGGCGAAGGAGGGCGCGCTCCTGCTCGGTATATTGCCCTGTCTTGGTCGACTGCACATCAATGACGCCGACCAGCTTGCCTCGCGCCATCATGGGGACCGCGAGTTCGCTGCGGACGGCGTCGAGCGTCCCCAGATAGCGGGGATCGTCGCGGACATCGTTGACCATCACCGGCATGCGGCTCGCTGCGGCGGCTCCCGTGATGCCTTCGCCGAGCGGAACGTGCAGGCTGCGGACGAGTTCTTCGCGGTGCCCGATCGAATAGCGGATCCGCAATCCGTTGGTGCGTTCGTTGTAGAGCAGGATCGCAAAGAGGTCGTACGGAATTACCTCCTTGACGACGTCGGCGACGCGGGCGAGCAGTTTGTCGAGATCCAGCGTCTCGGCCGCGATGTTGGCGACTTCGAGCAGGAAGTCGAGGAGGTCCTCGCGTTCGCTGAAGCGCACTTTCGGCGCGGCTGGTTTGCGGGGAGGGGCCATGGATTATACGGCAGTGGTCTCGATGATTTTCACGCTGGCGCTCGCTCCGACACGGGACGCGCCGGCGGCGACCATTTGCCGGAGATCGTCTAGCGTGCGGATGCCTCCCGATGCCTTTACGCCCAGTTGAGGACCAACCGCGGCGCGCATCAGGGCGATGTCGTGCGTGGTTGCTCCGCCGGATGAGAATCCGGTCGAAGTTTTGACGAAGTCCGCGCCGGCAGCCTTGGCGATCCTGCAGGCCGAGGTTTTCTGTTCGTCGTTGAGCAGCGCGGTCTCGAGAATCACTTTCACGATCCCGCCGGATCGGTGCGTCGTATCGACGACGGCGCGGATGTCCTCTTCGACCACCGCAATGTTGCCGCCGCGAAGTTCTCCGATGTTAAGAACCATGTCGATTTCCTGAGCGCCGTCGCGGAGGGCCTGGGCGGCTTCGGCAACTTTGATGGATGTCGCCGACGCCCCGAGCGGGAAGCCGACGACGGTACAGGTTTTGACGGCCGAACCATTGAGCATCCCGGAGACAAGCGGCACCCAATACGGGTTGACGCAGACCGACGCGAACGTGTATTCGAGCGCTTCGGCGCAGATCCTGGAGATGTCGGAGGCGGTTGCCTCGGGCTTGAGCAGGGTATGGTCAATGAGCGCGGCGATGGATGCGTCGAAGTTCTTCATCTGCGTTGGCTTCTGCGTTTCATGCCGGAGCGTAGTGGAGGGTCCGGATTCGGATCCGACTGTCGGAGGCGCCCATAGCCCGCCTTTCCACCGGCGGATTCGGCCTGTTCCGCGTTGCAAGTCTATCGTAACATTTCACCCCAAAAGAGCACCTAGTCGGGCCGACCGCCGGTGATTACGAGCACTACGGTCTTTCCCGCAATCGCGTCCGGGTTCTGCGCGCGCATCCGATACAGAGACGCAAGCGTAGCCGCACTGGTGAACTCGGCGACTGTCCCCGCTTCCGTCGCAAGGTCACGCTGGGCGGCGGCGATCTCACCATCGGTTACGGCGATCATCTCGCCGCCAGAGACTTCCAGTTCCCGCACGAGTCTCCGGACATTCCGCGGTTTGCGTACGAGGATGGACTCGGCTCGGCTTGTACCTTCTCCATCGGACCCGCCTCCGCCGTGCGCACGATTCACGATTGGCTGCGCCGCGGCCGATTGCACTCCGACTAGGCGCGGCAGTCTGTCGATGATGCCGATCTCACGCGCTTCGCGAAAACCTTTTCCGATCGCCGCCAGCGTGCAACCGTCACCCACCGGCACGACGACGAAATCCGGCGGCGCGTCCAACTGTTCGGCGATCTCGAGCCCTGCAGTTTTCTTGCCCTCGACCAGGAACGGATTGAAGGCGCAGTTGCGGCTGTACCAGCCGTTCGCCTTGCCGGCGGATTCGGCTTCGGCATAGGCCTGGTCATAATCGCCGGTGGAAACATGCAAGTCCGCGCCGAAGCGCCGGAGCCAATCCAGCCGGACTTCCGAAGCATAGGAGGGCACGTACACGTGACAGCGCAGGCCGAGGTGCGCCGAGAATCCGGCGAGCGAGATCGCGGCATTTCCGGCGGAGGCACAATAGACGTCTTCGACACCCAGACTTTGGGCCATCGCCACGAAGACAGCGGTGGCGCGGTCTTTGAAGCAACGGGTGGGATTGCGGGTCTCGTCCTTGAGCAGCAGCGATTGCAAGCCGAGCCGAGCGGCGAGCCTGGGCGCGGCCACGAGGGGCGTTCCGCCGGCTGGAAGCGAATCGCCTACGCGGTCGACCGGTAGCAACGGGAGCCAGCGGAAAACGCCTTTGGCCGTTGAGGATGAGATCGCGGCGGAAGCGGCCACGTAGTCGTACTCGACATCCAGGATCGCGGGATCGCCATCGACGATGCCGCAGGCCGGGCAGAGATACGCGCGAGGGTCAAACGCAAACGCTTCGCCGCAACGAAAACAACGCAGAGAGGTCACGAACACCCTATCATGAGAACATGTCGACCACCGGGACGGAATTGGATGAGGTTAAGGTGAGCCCATCCGTAGTCGAACTCGAAGCACAATACCTTCTTCAGAATTACGCGCGCTACCCGCTGACGCTGCACCGCGGGCGCGGCGTCTACCTATATGACACGTCCGGCAAGCGCTATTTGGACTTAATCTCAGGTATCGGCGTGAACGCCATGGGATACGCGCATCCACGCTTGGTGAAGCTGATGCGTGAGCAGGTGGGCCTGCTGCTGCATACATCGAATCTGTACTACCACGAGTATCAGGGTCCGCTGGCGAAGCGGCTCGCCGAGGTCAGCGGACTGCAGCGGACGTTCTTCTCAAATTCCGGCGCAGAAGCCATGGAAGGCGCGATCAAGATGATCAAGTCGCATGGCCGGAAAATCGCGCCGGAGAAGCACGAGATTATTTCCCTCCACAATTCCTTTCACGGACGCACGATCGGAGCGCTGTCGATCACCGGTCAGGAAAAATACCGCCGCGATTTTGAGCCGCTGATGCCCGGTGTCCATTACGTACCGGCGAACGACATCACCGCGCTCGAACAGGTCTGCAATGAGAAGACCGCCGGCATCGTCATCGAGTGGGTGCAAGGCGAAGGGGGCGTGATTCCGATGACGATGGAATACGCGCGCAAAGCCCGCGAATTGGCGGACCGCTACAACGCACTCCTCGTCTTCGACGAAATCCAGTGCGGCGTGGGCCGTGCCGGGACGTACTTCGCATACCAGCTGGCGGATCCGGT
Organism: Bryobacteraceae bacterium; assembly: GCA_039930685.1. Taxonomy (GTDB): domain Bacteria; phylum Acidobacteriota; class Terriglobia; order Bryobacterales; family Bryobacteraceae; genus JBBQWZ01. The sequence continues at coordinate 6,451 of JBDTTK010000132.1, forward strand.
GGTGATGCCCGACATCTTGGTGGCCGCCAAGCCGCTTGGGTGCGGCATTCCGCTGGGATGCATCACGGCGAATGAGAAGGCGGCCGCGGCCATCGGCAGCGGAATGCACGGCTCGACGTTTGGAGGGGGTCCGCTCGCGTGCCGCGTTGCGCTCGAAGTGCTTGACTTGATCGAGGAACTGCTGCCGTCGATTGTCCATGTCGGCGGCTACTTCCGAATGCGCCTGACGGAACTCGCGAGGCACTTCACGTTTATCAAAGAAGTTCGCGGATACGGCTTGATGATCGGCGTGGAACTCGCGATGTCGGGCAAGCAGATGGTGGTCGATGCGATGGAGCAAGGCCTGCTCATCAACTGCACGCACGACACGGTACTGCGGCTGCTGCCGCCCTACATCCTCACCGAACAGGATGTCGACCGCGCCATTGACGGCCTGACGAAGGTGTTCAAGAAGTATTGAGTTTCCGCTAACCGACTTCGAGGAGAACCCAACCAGGCAGGGAAGCTGGCTGCCCGGCTTCAAAGATGATCCGGCGCGTCTTCGGGAACGGAAGTCCGGACTGGATCGCTCGTTCGAACGGCGGGATTTGCCGCAGGATTTCGCGATACGACGTGTCTTCGCTGTTGACGTACGCGGATTTTCCGAGCAGACCGCCGCCCCAGCCGATGGCAAGCAGGCAGGCATCCGAAGTCCGTGACCGCTCGCTGAGCGCACGCAGATTGGCTTCCAGCGCCTTAAGACCGGTAGTCTCGGCATAGTGCAGGTGGCGGTCCAGAATCGCCGCCGCATACTGATTGGCGGCGCGGAAGATCGATCTCCGCGAGTCGGGGTTCGATTCGTTCCACTGGCCATCGAAGGCGGTGCCGGGAGTAGCCATTTCGACGAACACGGGCGTAGCGTCGTCGGCGCGAGCCACTGTGCCGCGGGGGCTGGTCTTCCAGGCTAGTTCGAGCTTAGGTCCGCGGGCCGCGAGCGTTGACGTCCGCAGCATGTAGACCTTCATCGCGGAATAGGGAACGACGCCGGAGTCGGCGGTGGAAACCGCGCGCATCTTGTTCGACCCGGATCCGCCGAGCAGTTGGTCCTCGACCCGTTCGCCGAGCCGGCGCGGCAAGCGGTCGCCTTCGAGGCGTTTCGCGAGTTCTCGCATCGCGGCCTCGCTGAGGCGGGCCGACAGGGCTCCGGTGCGCAGGGCGCCTTTGACGGCGGTACCCGGAAGATACGCTCCTCCGGTATTCGCGGCGAAGGTCGGAATGAATAGGTTCTCGGGGCGCGCACGTTCGAAATGCGCCATCAACGAGGCGTGTTCGAGCGGAATGCGGCGGCCGGCGAAGTTCTGCGCGAATCCGCCCCATGATGCGAAGTCGAGTTTGTCGGCCTTCTTGAGCTGCGCCAGATAGCCGTCGAGACGGCTCTGATTCCGTGCGAGCAACTTGAAGATCCGGCGTTGATCCAATACGTTCACATGGTCGCGCCACACCATATAGTCAATGGGCGACAACTTCTGGCCATCGCCGACCAGGGTCGGAGAGAGACAGGTTACGCGGTACTTCATGCGCCCCCTCCCTTCCACGGAATTTCGATGCTCAACGCGAAACCGCTGCGGTAGACCGGATGCGCGAAGCCTTCCGGCGCGACGTTCCGGACGATGCCTCGCGGTGTGGAACCGACCAGGACAGAGCCTTCGGCGACCATTCGGGTGGCTTCCTTCGCGGCTCCGCTACCGGCGGACGCGCTTTCGACGCGGCCCCGGCGGAGTGTGACGTGATAGCTGCCGCGCTGCCAGTCGATGGCTTCATCCGGCGATGGGTGGAAGAGGGACAGAAGCCAATGCGCCCTGTCGCCGCCTTCGGATTCCGGCAGCTTTAGCAGCAGACCGGGCAACTCGCCCTCAACGATCTCGGGCCATTCGAAGCGGCCCCAACCACGCGAACGCTCGCCACCAATACCCTGGTCTGACAGAAACTGAAACGCACTGCGGATTACGGGCTTCCATTGCGCTTCGGCGGCTTCATCCGTGAAGGCAACGACCAGCCAG
>JBDTTK010000133.1:0-8451 GCA_039930685.1 Bryobacteraceae bacterium
GGAACGGATTCTTCAGATAGTCGTTCGGCGTCACGCCATCGACCGATCCTACGTAGGTGGTGTCAGCGCGATAGCCGTAATTCCCAGTGTTTCCGCCGGCCTGCATGAGTGATGGCGCGTAGAACATACCGAATGCGCCGCGGGTCACCATGCGTTTCGAGATCTGATACGCGAAGCCAATCCGCGGACCGATATTATTCTTGTCGGCCGACAGTTGCTGCCTGCTGCGTCCATTCTCGCCGACAAAAACCAAGCCGCCTTTCAGGTTCGGTAGGCCCACCATCGCACCTAACGGCGAAGAGATATTCGGATCGAACACGGTCATGCGGTCATGATTCTCGGTGCGAGGTGTATCGATCTCGTAACGCAGACCCAGATTCAGTGTGAGCCGCGACGTGACTTTCCAGTCATCAGCGATGTACGCCGCGTAATAGCGGCTCCGGGTCGCGACGTTCTTGTAGTTCTTGGTGATGCCCCCGCTGCCCAGCCCAAGCAGGAACGACGCGAACCCGTCCCCCGCCGTCTGACTGGCGGTGGTCGCATTTGGACCCTGCGTCATGTCTCGCCCAAAGCTGAAGCTGCCGTCGGGCTGGTTCGTTTCGTTGTTAAAGACACGCTGCAGCCGCGTCTCCGCGCCGAATTTCAGGATGTGGCGTTGCAGCACTTTCGTATTGCTCCAGGACAACGATCCGGTCTCGAAGGAATTCCGGCGGAAGTCGAAGGATCCGTTCCCCAACGACGCGTAGCCGCTCGGAGAGAATTGCGGGAATTGCAGGACGTCCGCGTAGCCCGCGACGTAGCTCGGCAAGCCCAAGTCCGTTGGATTGAATCCAAGGCTCCGGGGCTCGAACTGCAAGTGCATGCGGCTGAAACCGGCGCGGAAGTCCATCAGGAACGTCGGCGAAACCGTCCAGGTGTAATTCACGGCCGCGCCGATCGAATCCTGATGCTGAATGTTGCCGCCTTGCGCGATCAGGCTGTCACCGGGGAAGTAATCGACCAAGCCGAATTGCAGCTTACGCCGCGATACGCGCACGAAGAAGCGATGGTTGTTGTTGATGTTCTGGTCGACCTTGGCGTCAATCTGATTGATGCCGTTCGGCGCAGTGCTAGTCGCGAAGAAATTTCGCGCCTGTGTGAACGGATCGCCCGCGCTGGTCGGTGACGGATAGTATCGCGAGACCGCCTTGGCGACCGGATCAATTCGGCTGGGCATGATGACGTTTCCGGCGAAAGGCGTGCGGGTGAACGTTCCGTTCGCCTGCCGCGTCGTCGTCAGCGGGTCATAAATCACCACCTGCTGGCCGGCGGCATTGAGCGTTTTCGAGAAGTCGCCCATCTTCTGCAACTCGGTCGGCAGCGTTGTGCGGAACGGGTTAGCGGCCGACCGCTCGCGTACGCCTTCATAGGCGAAAAAGAAGAACGTCTTGTTATGCCCGTCGTAGAGATGCGGGATATACACAGGTCCGCCCGCACTCGCGCCGAACTGGTTGCGCTTGTAGCTGTTCAGCGGAATGCCGCTCTGGTTGCTGAAAAAGTCGTTGGCATCGAGTACCGAGTTCCGCAGAAACTCGAACATGGTGCCGTGCAGTTGGTTAGTTCCCGATTTGTAGATCAGGTTCACAACGCTGCCGCCGCTCCGCCCGAACTCCGCCGAGTAGTTATTCGACTGGAACTTGAATTCCTGGACCGCGTCGACGGAGGGGAAGATCGAGAATCCCTGGATGGGATTCACCACCGGAGGCGACGCCGGAACGCCATCCAGCAGAATCTCGTTCGAGCCGGGCCGTCCGCCATTCGCCGACCAGTCCGAGCTGTTGAATCGGATATCCACGGACCCGTGAACGCCTGGCGCCAGAAAGATGAGTGAGAACGGGTTACGCTGGTTCAGCGGCAGATTGACAATCTCGTGCGTGTCGATCACCTGTCCCATTGACGATGTCGCTGAGTCCAGTAGCGGCGCCTCGCCGGTCACGCGCACGGATTCCGTGATCGCGCCGACCTCCAGTCCCACGTCAATCTTGGCCACCTGCGTCACCTGCAGCCGGATGCTGTCCTGGCGGTACTGTTTGAAGCCGTCTTTCTCCACGCTCAGCGCGTAGGTGCCTGGCGGAAGCAGCGTCGCGATGAAAAAGCCATCGGCGTTCGTCGACACTTCGGACTGGGCGTTGGTGTTGGTGTTGACCACTCGAATTCTGGCTCCCGGCACGGCCGCGCCGCTCGGGTCCCGAACGATCCCTTCGAGGGACGCTGTAATGGATTGGGCGACGAGCCCGGGCACAAGAACAAACCCCAGCAGAAGCATGCACAACGAGGGCAAACGAGACATACGCGAGTCCATCCTTTGAGGAATCGTAATCCGCAGCTGAGCGTATGTCAACAGTTTCTTGATTGCTTATTGCGTAAATGAGCATATTGACGATCATGTATGGTCAAATGCGATCAAACGAGCATTTGCTAAACTTCCTGGTCGTATTTCGTCCAGGTGCATTGCAATTCGCGCTTCGCGCGGTACCCTAGAACGCAGATGTGGGACAGGAGAAGACACATGAAGCTTGCCCTCGGAGCCCTTTTTTGCGGAATCGCGATCGCGCAGCCGGCTCCTCCGCAACATCAGCACACCTCGGCATCGCCGGTCGTTGCTCTGCAGCCTCTCGCTCAGCACGTCCGGCGTTTAGAAGACGCGCTGAACTACCTCGGTCAACCGCTCTCGCCCGCGGACCATCGGCGGATCAATGAAGCGATCGGGAATCCCGACGAGGGCGCCGCGGTGAAGGCCATCGAAGCGATCCTGGATCCGCACGTTCTTCTGATTGCCGACATTAATCCTGAAAGCCGCGTGAAAGTGGAGCAGGGGGCCGCCAAGCCGGAACTGGTCCAGGACGGCACGCGCATCTTCCTGGTCAAGATCCTTAATGGCGCGCACGTCACCGCCCAGCTCAACGTCGAGAGTCCGAACGGCGGTAACGTCTACCTTCGGTCCACTGGCGATCCAGCGCCTCCGGTCAAGCTGACGATGCAGGAATCCACCGAGCGGTGGGCCGGTATCTCGCTGTTCCAACTGCCGCCGATGCGCAAGCGCCTTTACGGATTGGGCCTCGAGTATGCCGTCCTTGAGGTCTTCAGCCGCGATGCAGGTCAACGGTCCGCACAGATTTCGCTCAACGTCGGGCAGGGTAGCCAGGACATCGGCTTCCGCAACGACGTCCTCGTGGTCTTCACGGCGGTGCCTTCGCATTTGACGACACTCCGCGTGAAAGACGAAAACGGCAAGCCCACCATGGCCGCATTCACGATTCGTGACCGCCTCCAACGCATCTATCCGAACCCCGCTAAGCGCCTTGCGCCCGACTTCTTTTTCCAGCCGCAAGTCTATCGCGCGGACGGCGAAAGTGTCCGGCTGCCCGCCGGATACTACACCGCGCAGTTCGACGGTGGACCAGAGTATCTGACGCGCACCAGGGAATTCGCGATTGATCGACGTGGCCCCAGCGACCTGTCTTTCCAACTGGAGCGCTGGATCGATCCGTCGAAACTCGGATGGTATTCCGGCGATCACCACATCCATGCGGCCGGATGCTCCCACTACATGAACCCGACCGAGGGCGTCGAACCTAAGGACATGATCCGCCAGATTCTCGGCGAGCACCTCAACACGGCCTCGGTCTTAACGTGGGGCCCCGATTACTACTATCAGAAGCGCTTTTTCTCCGGGAAAGATGATCCACTCTCAAAGCCCGACCGTCTAATGCATTACGACCTCGAAGCCTCCGGATTTCCGTCGAGCCGTTCCGGCCACCTCGTCATGCTGAGCTTGAAAGACCAGGACTACCCCGGCACCAAACGCATCGAGGACTGGCCGACCTGGGACCTCCCGATTCTGCGCTGGGCCAAGGCGCAGGGGGCCACCACCGGCTTCGCACACTCCGGCTTCGGACTTCAGGTCACGACCAAGGATTTGCCGACACTCGAGATGCCGGGCTTCGACGGCATCGGCGCCAACGAATACATCGTGGATGTCACCCACCCCGGCGCGATCGACTTCATTTCCACCGTCGACACGCCGTACGTTTGGGAGCTCAACATCTGGTACCACACGCTGAATGTTGGCTTTCGAACCCGCATCTCGGGCGAAACCGATTTTCCCTGCGTCTACGATTCGCGCGTCGGGATGGGTCGCACATACGCCAAAGTCGACGGCCCTCTGAGCTATTCCGGCTGGGTCGACTCCCTTCGGGCCGGACGCAGCTATGTGTCGGACGGTAAGTCGCATCTCATCGATTTCGTGGTGAACGGCTTCGACGTAGGAACGAATGGCAGCGAACTCAAGTTGGCTGCGCCAGGGAAAGTCACCGTCACTCTCAAAGCCGCAGCGTATCTTCCCGAACTGCCCAATGAGGCGCTCCGCGGCAAGCCCTACGATCAGAAGCCGTACTGGGATGTGGAACGCGCGCGCATCGGCAACACACGCACCGTACCCGTCGAGATCGTCGTGAACGGAAAAGCAGTTGCAAGCCAGACCATCCCCGCCGACGGTAAGCTTCGCGAACTGAAATTTGAGGTGCCGGTCACAGAGAGCAGTTGGATCGCGGCGCGAATTCTTCCGGCCGCGCACACCAACCCAGTGTTCGCCCTGGTCTCAAGCAAGCCGATCCGCGCATCGCGCCAGAGCGCGGAGTGGTGCTTGAACGCCGTCAATCAATGCTGGACGCAGAAAGCTCCGGGCATCTCGCTCACCGAGATTGGCGAGGCGAAGAATGCCTACGACCATGCGCGCGAGGTCTACCGGCAACTCATTCGTGAGAGTACGCACCCATAGGAAGGATGCTTCGGTCGTTCCCCGGATTCAAGAACTCGGGTTGCCGGCCTTCGCTAGAATTCATGGGAGTGTCAGAAGGATTTAGCCTAGGCGATCTGTTTCCGGCGGGTGTTAGGGTTGCTGAAATTCACGGAGATGACGCCGACGTCGGTGTCAACGAGCGGGAGCTTGCGTCGCTGGGACGCGCCGGTGAAAAGAGGAAGCGCGAGTTCCTATGTGGTCGCGAGTGTGCACGGCGGGCGCTCACCGAACTCGGGCTGTCAGCGCCTGTGTTGCGAGGCGAATCCCGCGAGCCGATCTGGCCGTCAGGCGTCTGTGGGAGCATCACCCATTGCGAGGGTTATGGAGCGGCCGCAGTCGCTTGGCAACGCGATGTGCTGAGTATCGGCTTTGACGCGGAAACCATTCGCACGCTCGCGCCGGGGGTCGTGAAGAGAATCGGTTGCGAGGAGGAGTTGGCGTTCCTGAAGGAAGCTCCGGCAGGCGTTCCCTGGGAATTGCTCCTGTTTAGCGCGAAGGAAAGCGTGTTCAAGGCGTGGTTCCCTCTCGAGCGGACTTGGCTTGGATTTCAGGAAGCCACCATCTACTTCGATCCGCTCGGGACCTTTCGGGTCGAGATCCGCGCGAAGGCGGCACACACTCTTGAGCTCCAGGGCCGGTATCAGTTCGAGGGCAATCGCGTGATGACCAGCGCATTCGCGCATTCGCTACCGGGCTAGTCGTCAGGACGTATTGCCGCTTTCACGGCCGCGAACAGCATCGCATTGAATTCGTCATGCGTGTCGGCGTCGCCGCCTTCGACAACGGACCCCGTATGAATGCTGACCGGCGACAGGTGGAATCCGTGCGAAGCGCGCCCCCACACCTTTCCGGTGCCGTGGATTCCGACCGGGACCACGGAAAGCTTTTGCTCGACCGCCAGGATGGACAATCCTTTTCGAAACGGCTGAATCGACTCGTCCATCGACCGATGGCCTTCCGGGAAGACGCAAAGCACCATGCCGCGGCGCAAACCCTCGGCAGCGAGCCGCAGGGCGGTCTTCAGGCCCTTGTCGGGATCGATCGGAATCGCGCGGGCGGCGCGTCCGAACCATATCTGAAACGCGCCGGTGTGCAAACGGCTGGTACTGAGGAAGAAGATGCGCCGGAAGACCCGATAGGGCACGCGGCCCATCAGGAGGGGCGCGTCGAGCAGGCTCTGATGATTGGCGGCGATCACGAACGGATAGCGTTCCGGCCAACCCTGTGCCGCCGCTTTGAACCGGAAGCGAAGCGCGACCTGGGCGAACAGGCAAGCAAGACGCGTAAACAAGAACAGCATCGGGGCAGCGAGCGGGCGCGAGTCGAGATAGCGGGTCGCAAGCGCCGCTTCGTCCTGCGTCAATGGATCGTTCAGGATCTCGGCCCAACTGCGCCACTCAGCGGATTCCGCGTCGGACGCTTCGGAAGATCCAGCGGTCAGGGCATCGACGGCGGCGGTGAGGTCCCCCACGGTGAGGATGCCGGCGGAACGTTCTTCGCTGATCTTGATGTGAAAGGCATCCTGCACGTGGACCAGCAACTCGACCCGCTCCAGCGAGTCGAAACCGATATCGAGTTCGAGATCCATCGCGGGGGTTACGGCGTGGACGCCTTTCATGCGGCGGATGATCTCAACGATCTGCCGCGTGGTTGGCGAGGCGTCTGGCAATGAATCGGCAACGAGATCCGGTTGCAGGTCCGCGTCCTTGAGTTCCTCCATGATTCGGAAGCGTTGAAGCTTGCGCGCGCTGGTCCTCGGAAGAGGATCTTTGCGCACTTCGAATCCGAGCAGCCGCTCATGTGGGGGGAGTGATTTTCCGGCGGCTTGCAGGTCGTAGAGAATTGCTTCCCGAATGTTGACGATGCCCCGCTTTTCCAGTTCCACGAAGTCCGGGACAACAACAGCCTGCAATTGCTCGCTGACGCCGCGGGCGTCCGGTAGGCTACAAATCGCCATTTCTGCGATCAATGGGCTGGCCAAGAGGTAATGCTGTTCGAGCGGCTCGGGAAAGATGTTCTTGCCGGAGCTAAGAACGATGACGTCTTTCATTCGACCGGTGATATGCAGACGGCGGTCGGCCGTCAGGAAGCCGAGGTCTCCGGTGCGAAGCCACCCATTCTGCATCACCTCGGCGGTTGCCGCGTCATCTCTCCAATAACCCGTCATGAGGTGGGGGCCGCGAACCCTCACTTCGCCGACCCCCTCCGCATCGGGGTTGTCGATCTGAATCTCCGCGCGCGCGAACGCGGGTCCGCACGAAAGCCCGCCGTCGAGGCTCATTGGAGTCAGCGCGGACAAGGCAGATGTCTCTGTCATGCCGTAGCCCTGGAAGAACAGGAATCCGAGATCGTGCAGCGATTCGGCGACTTCCGGCGCGAACCGCGCGCCGCCTACTCCGAATCCGCGGAGTGTAGGCCCGAACCGCGCGTGGATAGGCTTGAAGAACAGCTTGCCAGCGTTCCAGCCGAAGTTGCGGCGAAGAAATCCAGAAAGGCGGAACAGCCTCCGGAAGACGACCTGCCGAAAAGCCGGTTGGCGGCCAACCTCCTCCATGATGCGGCGGCGCAACTGGTAGTAGAACAACGGGACACAAAGGAAGGCTGTGACCTGTTCCTCGCCGAAGGCTCGCACGATGCGCTGGGGGTCACGCGAGATCAGGTACGTAATTTTGGAGCCTCTATAGAGGGGGCCCAACGCGCTTGCCTGAATTGCCATGATGTGGAACAAGGGAAGGATCGAAAGGATGTGATCCAAGGGAGACAGCGGAAAGACCCCAGTTGTGTCCTGAATGCATACGAGCACCGCGCGAAAACTCAGGCGGACGCCTTTCGGCGTGCCAGTGGTTCCGCCGGTGTAGACGAGAAGGCAGTCCGCATCGGCGTCGGGAGGGACGCGGGGCCATTGGCCGGACGGTGCGGCTTCTAAGGCTCGAGTCCACGAATCTTCGGCGGAGGGAGCATCCGGGTTGCGCTTCTCAATGACTTCGAGTCCAGGGCTCTTAGCGCGGATCGCCCTGATGTGGTCCGCGAACGCGGAAGATGCGAACAAGACGCGGCAGCCTGCGTGTTCGACGGTTTCGGCGAGTTTGTTCGACGATTGCGAGGGGTCGAGCGGCACCGTGATCGTGCAAATGCTCATGGAGCCAAGCATGGCAAGGACCCAGTGGTGGTCGTTCTCCATGAGAATCGCCACGCGATCACCCGCTTGCACGCCGAGTTGGTCCAGCTGCGACGCAAGCGCCGTCACAGCCACAACCATCTCGCGATAGGTCATCCGCTCGCGATGACCCTCCCGTATGGATTGGAGCACAAGCTCATCCGGCCGCTCCGCCGCATGGCGCAGCAGTTCCTGGAAATAGTCGATCACCACGTTTACAGACCCGTTCTGATACCCTACACTACTTCCACACGATGGCTTTTCACTCTAACGAGACAAGTGTGCCCAAACGAAGCGACGACCTCGAACTCGCGATCGCCGAGCCGGATCGGAAAGCCTATCTTTTGGGGCGCGAGGGTGCCATGGAGGTGTCCCTCACGCCGCCGGAGGGACCGGTTTACGCCGAGTTGCCGGGAATCCAGCCGGCGATGCTTGGAGACGCGTCGATGCTGCG